>JBCCHD010000030.1 GCA_039028935.1 Pseudomonadota bacterium
CGCGCCGGTGCTTTGGCGCCTGCCGAGTTACGGCATTGAACTTGGGCCGGAGGGTGCCGCTATTGAGGCCTACATGGAGCGGGTGTTTGCCCGTCCGTCTTTCCAGAGCAGTCTCACCGAGCTTGAGCAGGAAATGCGGATGTAGGTTGGCCGATTCGGGCGGCGCACCAAATTCAGTGGCGACGCGCGTTCGGAATCCACAATGAGCGATTCAGAACTTTCTTCCCGTGTGCCCTATCTCTTTCGCGCGATGCACGCGTGGATTGTGGACAATGGCCAGACGCCGTATGTGGTTGTGGATGCCACGGCGCGCGGGGTGGATGTCCCAGTTCAGCACACCGTTGATGATCGTATCATCCTGAATATCAGCGCTTCGGCGGTTGAGCATCTTGTTATGGAAAACGATGCGGTCACGTTCGTCGCTCGTTTTGGCGGCCAAGCCGAGAGCATCTATCTGCCCACCCACGCCGTGCTGGGTATTTACGCTAAGGAGAGCGGGGAGGGCATGATATTTGCTGCATCCGCGAATGAACCCGACGACGAACCACCCCCATCGGATGATCCGGTTCGGCCATCGCTTCGCGTTGTTAAGTAGGTGTTTTCCGCGACGCCCTAAACAGCGGTTTTCCCAACGGTCGACGCGCCCTAGGCTGAATGGCTGGCGCCCCCTCTCTTGGCGTTGTCGCCGCAAACAAAGCGGAGCGTGGTGCACGACGCGGACGTTGCTGCTTCGTGTTTATCACACGTTTCTCCACGTGGCCGATACAGTGAGAACCAGCCACCGCCCGTCCTTTTGGCCGTCGGGATCCGTTCCTGTGACTGGTCCTCAGTAGTAATAGCGAGAAAACCCGGGAAAAACCCTCACTTTATTTCCGAATTGTCACAAATCATTGTTTCAAAACGTTTTTCTTAAGCAATCGATTGGGCTAATAAAAAACGCGAGTCCCATTGGGCTCGCGTTCGAATGAAGGGTGTCTTGCTTGCTGCAGCCAAACCTCAATTGTCAGCGCCAGAACGAAGTGGCGGCGGACGTGTGCGCGATGAACCAGGTCGCGCGTCTTCGTAGCAGCATCGTGATCGCGGGCGATCACGCAAAGCAAGTGGCCGTTAGGTCAGTTGCGACCCAATGATCGCGCCGGCCAGCGCGCCCACAAAGGCCGCAATGGCCACTGGGATGGTGGGATTTTTGGGAGGCGGTAACGCCGCAAATGGAATCGGATCGTTATTTTGTCCGTCAGTGTTGTCTCCCATGGTTCTCTCCTGTGATTGGTGAATGGGAGACCAAAGACTAAAGGTTGTGGTCATCCGAACGCGAGCGTTACCCAGGGTTCATGACGTTTCGATGGCAGTCGCTGTCTGTTTGTGTCAAATCCGCTTCGATGGATCACTGCTGCCATCCGACTGACCCATCGAAATCCGCCGTTGAGTGGTCGTTTCTCGCGCATTTTTGTCGGGGTGGCGAGGTTAATTGCCAGCCCCTTCAGCGGCAGAGTTCAATTGAACGGCGGTGAGTTGCGTCGGGCAACGATGGCCGCATACCATTACACGAGATTGACTTGTGGGGGTTTCATGTCGAATTCGGTAACTCAATTACTCGGTGCCTGGCGGGAAGGTGACGAAGCCGCGCTCTCGGAATTGACGCCGCTGGTGTATCAGGAGCTTCGCCGACTGGCGGGGAGCTACATGCGTGGTGAGCGACGAGGCCACACGCTTCAGGCTACCGCCGTGGTCAACGAGGCCTATATGCGCATGGTCGACATGGATGTTGAATGGCAAAACCGCGCGCATTTTTTTGCTATTGCTGCCCGTCTTATGCGCCGGATCTTAGTGGATCATGCCAAAGCGCACCGTCGCCAGAAGCGCGGTGGTAAAGACACGACGTTGTCGCTCGAAGAAGCCCTCGTGATGGGGGAAGAGCGTGCGCCCGATTTGTTGCATCTGGATGAAGCGCTCAGCAAGCTCAGTGAAGTGGATGAGCGAAAAAGCCAGGTGGTTGAACTGCACTTTTTCGGTGGACTGACGTACGACGAAATCGCGGAGGCGCTGGATATTTCTGCCGCAACGGTGCATCGCGACCTACGGATGGCCAAGGCTTGGCTCAACAATGAGCTCAAAAACTGACTCACTATCTACCCAGCAATGGGCCGAACTGCAGCGCTTATTTGATCGCGCAATGGAACTGCCTGCGGCCCAACGCGCCGAGTTATTGGACACCGAGTGTGATGGCGATGATCGCCTGCGCAAGCAAGTCGATGCGCTCATACTGGCGGCGGACGCCGATGAGGAGCTGGTTGGTGACCTGATTCGCACGGCAGCGGATCAGGTGCTGGAAACCAATCAGCGCACCCGCGCGCGAATCGGCTCGTTTAAAATCGTTGATACCATCGGAACGGGTGGTATGGGCATGGTTTACTTGGGTCAGCGGATTGATGCCGAGTACGAGCAGCAGGTCGCGATCAAAGTGCTTCATGATGGCCTTGAATCGGAGGGAGCGCTGCTACGCTTTCGTGCAGAGCGGCAAATTCTGGCGGATCTAAACCATCCGAATATCGCGCGACTGCTCGATGGTGGGCAGACCGAAGATGGGCGACCCTACATCGTGATGGAATACATCGATGGTATTCCCCTCGTGCAGTACTGTGATCAGCGCCGTCTCGATATTGACGCTCGACTCGATCTGTTTCGGCAGGTGTGTTCAGCGGTCGCCACCGCTCACCGTAGCCTGGTGGTGCATCGTGATCTTAAGCCAAGCAACATTCTCGTCGACGAGTCGGGTGTTCCGAAGCTGCTTGATTTCGGTATCGCGAAAGTGCTTAACAATCGATTCGCTCAAGAGGACCTTGCAGAAACACAGCTCGGCGATCGTCTACTGACGCCCGATTACGCCAGTCCAGAACAGGTGCAAGGCCAGCCGATCACCACCGCTAGCGACATTTATTCGCTGGGTGTTTTGTTGTTTCAGCTGTTGGCCGGCACGCGCCCGTTTCGGCTGGTGGATAAGTCGCCTGCTGAAATGGAGCGAATCGTATTGCACGCGATGCCGACGCCGCCGAGCCGAGCGCTGGGTACGCTCAAAGGTCGTGATGATAGTGCGCGCGCCATTGCGGCGGATCGGCGAAACACCAACGGGGACAAACTGTCGCGCAAGCTGGCCGGCGAGCTGGATGCGATGGTATTGATGGCGCTACGTAAAGAACCACAGCGACGCTACGCATCGGTCGGGCAGTTTGCGGCGGATATCCAGCGTTATCAGCAAGGTTTGCCGATACTGGCCGCTTCCGACTCGCGCGGCTACCTGCTTCGAAAGTTTGTTCATCGGCACCGCGTGCCGCTGGCCGCGGCGATGCTGGTGTTGGTCTCCTTATTGAGTTTCTCGGTCATGACCTACCGTCAGGCGCAAGCGCTCGCGGTTGAAAAAGATGTATCTGAGAATGCGCTCGAGTTCTTATCGGAGGTGTTTGAGTCCAGTACCCCAGGTGCGCTCGAAAAAGAGCAGGTGACCGCTCTCGATATTCTGGACGTGGGTGCCGCGAGGGTGGAAGAGGAACTGGCCAATCAGCCGGCGCCGCGGGCGCGACTTCAGCGTATCATTGGTTTGGCCTACGCGAGCAATTTGCAAAGCGAAAAAGCGTTTGAGCAACTTGAGCGGGCGCGCGCTACCTACACCGATTTTTACGGGCCAGACCATCCCTACACGGCGGATGTCTTGCAAAATCTCGGCAGAATGTATCGCGACCGAGGCGATTCGGCGGCTGCGCTACCGCTGTTTGAAGAGTCGCTGGCGATCTACCAGAACTCCGTATCCGATACGTTTTTTCGCAACGATCGAATCAAGGGCTATCATGCCGCACGCAATGCCCGGCATGATGTGGCTATCACTGAGCGGCAGCTGGGCAATTTCGTCATGGCTGAGCGCTTGGTTCGCGACAATATCGCACTAGTCGACAAACAGGGCACCGACGAGCGCTATGTCGAAGAGCTGCCGTATCGATACAGTTTCCTGGCAAATTTGCTTCAGGTCAAAGGTGATACAGAGAGTGCCGATCAGGCCTTGCGTACGGCGGTGGAGCTTTCAATTGCGAACACGGGAGACGATTCGCTGTTGACCGCGACCATGTACGAAAGCTACGCGGAATTCAAACATGGAATCGACAGTTTGGCGGAAGCGGAGCAGTTGTACCAAAAAGTAATCAAGATTCGAACGGGAAAAATGGCGGAGAGTGCCGATGGCATCCGGATGATTCGCGGTCTGATCGGTCGTCTGCGCCGCGATCAGGGTCGTTACGACGAGGCGCATGCCGTGCTCTCACGCGTCATTGAAGTCGATCGAAAAAACTTTGGATCGCCTTTGCCCTACAACTCCGGCCGAACCTTATGCGAATTGTCCCGCGTTAAACGCGCGCTCGGTTTATACACAGAAGCGCAAGCTCTTCTCGATGAGGCGGAAAAACTGTACTTGCGTTCATCCGACCCCGGCAGTGCGATGTTTGCTGAAGTACTTCGGGAACAGGGAAACGTCGCCGTGGCGGTCGGTGACCCCGAGCGCGCGCTGGCGAGATTTGATCAAGCCGTTACACTGTTGCGAGGGCTCTATGGAGATAACTACTGGCAAACAGCCGCGAATGTTGCTGAACAGTCAGAAGCCTACATGGCGCTTGGTCAGTACACTCAGGCGCATGAGGCACTCAATGCCGCGTTGCCGGTGCTTGAAGCTAAATTAGGTTCGCATCATCGACTGTCACGGGCGGCCCGAGAACGACTGCAGCGTGTGCTAGCAGCGATGGAAGAGAAGGAGAATCGACATGGATCGCCGGCTCTGTCAGCGTCACCGGTTAGCGATGGTCAATCGCCTTAATGCTAAGCGCACACGCGCAACCCGCATCAGTTCATGACTGGCAAGCAACGCCGTCGGTTGGGAAAACACTCAACGTTCGCTCGATAGCAAAGTAATCGTCCGAAATCGACTGTTCTAAGCGCATTGTCGTTTAGTCGCCGAGCAGCTCGCGATCGAGCAAATAGCACAAACAGTGAATGAGCAGCAGATGCACTTCCTGAATCCGTGCTGTCACGGTAGCCGGCACACGCAGTTCGACATCATCGCCCCGGAGCAGCGGTGCCATGTCGCCCCCGTCCCGCCCGCTCAATGCAATCACATCCATTTGCGCCTCGTGCGCAGCCAGAATAGCGCGATTAACATTCGCGGAATTACCGGACGTTGAAATCGCCAGAAGCAGATCGCCGGGTCTGCCCAATGCACGAACTTGTTTAGCGAAAATGTCTTCATAGCTATAGTCGTTGGCGATAGAGGTCACGGTCGATGCATCAGTAGTGAGCGCCATCGCCGCAAAGCCTTCTCGATCACGATCGAAACGATTGAGTAATTCGGATGAAAAGTGCTGCGCATCACCTGCAGAGCCGCCATTACCACAGCTGAGTACTTTGTTGCGCGCTTTGACACACCGATTAAGAAGTACCGAGGCGCGAGCGATATCGGTTACCATCGCGTCGCGGGACTGGTTCTTCGTCTCGATGCTTTGATTAAATAGATCGATAATCATTGTATTTATATCGCTCACGGCGTGTCCTTTTTCCAAACGGTGGCCGGAAGGGTCAACCACGTAGTTAAGTGGATAGTGTAACTGTTTTATCGGTCGTACAAACGACTCGCTCGAAATTGATTTATCAAGCTGAAAAAACCGCGCAGTCAGTCAACGCGACAAGTTAGTTCGGCGCTCATCAGGCTCGGTTCAATCGATGTGCGTCGGTTTGGCGCCGCAGGCCCTCAATGATGAATGGACAGACGGTTCGTGCTGTTACGTGGGTTCGTCAATCGGTCAAGGCGAAGGCGTTTTCGATCCACTCGATGTGCCATTCTGGCCGTGTAACGGCCACCACATCGAACCGGCAAGGGGTCTGCGGGTCGGTGCAACAGTAGGCCAGATAATGATGGGCAGTTTGGATGAGATTGCGCTGTTTTCGGTGACCCACGCTGCTCGCGGCTCCGCCAAATAGGCGATTACGACGTGACCGGACTTCGACGAACACCAGTTCGAACTTGTGTTGCATGATCAGGTCGATTTCTCCATATCGGCAATGATAGTTGCGCGCCGTCAACGTTAATCCGGATCGGAGAAGAAACCGCTCGGCCGCGCGCTCCGCGTCCGCGCCTGCCGGATGGCGTCGACGCGGCCGGACAGCGCGCACGTCCGTCGTATCAGGGTGCGAGGTCGATAGACTCGGTCAGGCTATCTTGCTCGTCGAGCGGCGGCACATACTCGGCACGTCCGCGCCGGATCACCGCGATGTCGAGATCGCGCGTGATGCGATTGCCAGGCGCGAGGCTCAGGCGTCCGGTGAGTCCAGGAAAACCGGCGTTTAAAGCCACCTGCTGACCATGAAGTTCCGACAGCAGCGCATAGGCATCCATGCCCATCGCATACAGGCGACCGAAACGCTTCACGCGTTCGGGCCACGCCCGTGTGAGCGCTTCGCGTTGGTCAACGATGGTGTCGTCAGTCGAAACGATCCATGGCGTGTCGGCAAAGGTCACTCCCTCGAGGTCTTTGCGGTTGAGGTTTGGGTCGTCTTCAAAAATCGAGGCCGTTGAAATGACCGGTAGGTCATTGGCGTAGTGGTAGTTGAGTTGCGGTCGCAAGAGTCGTCCTTGCCGGGCGCTGGCGACGAGAAAAATGCTCTGTGCGTCCTCGCGACGACGTGGCTCAAACTCCAAGCGTTCGCCAACGATCGCGCTCAGTTCCTGATGTCGAGCACGGCTACTGTTGAGGTTGAGCAAGTTTGTGATGGGGGCGGCAAAATCTTTATCGGTTGGGGTATAGCGACCGGCATCCAGCAACTGACCTCCCCCCGCTTCGTAGGCTAGCGCAAAACTATTGAGCAGACGCTCGCCCAACGCGCTGTCGGGCACCAGAGCCACGCTTCGCATAATCCCCTCTGCCAAGGCGTGACGCGCAATCGCGGCGGATTCATGTTCGGGCGCGAGCGAAAACTGGAAGAAGTTAATGGGTACGGATTGACCTTCGTCGAGATAGTTAAGCGCCAATGTGGTCGTTGCGACCGCGTTGTTTTCGATCAGGGCGCCAACGTTGCGTTTGCTGAGCGGTCCGACCACAAACTCTGCGCCGTTACGGATCGCTGTTTCGTAGGCCTCCACCACCGGCACTGAAGCGGTATCGAAGAGTTGTACTTGCGGTCGTTGGGCGTTGTCGTTATCACTTAGATAGGCGGCGATGAAGCCGTCGCGTATGGCCATTGCCGGTCCGCTGAAACGGCCGGACATCGGCAACAGTAGCGCCACGGATTTGGGCTGTTCGCCGCTCGGCAAGGCTTCATCGTCGGCTAAATTGTCGGTGAGAACCGCTGCTCTATGCTCGCGATATTCGTTTTCCCATTCTCGAACCTGCAGAGCCAGCGAGGCTCGATTGCGGCGATGGTCTCGATAAACACGCGCCAGGGCCAGCCAACCTTGGAGATTGCGGTCGGCGTCCTCAGGTGTTTCAAGCGGATGACCCTTACGCCCGAGATCGCGCAGTGTGCTCCATAAGAGCGTGCGGTTTTGGCGAATGTCATCGCTGCGACGCAACCGGGATTCCCGCTCGGTCAATGTTTGGATCGCGCCGACCGCATCACCGGTGGCCGCCTGAGCTCGAGCCAGGAGCTCAAGATAGGCCGGTTGTTGTGGATGCTGCACCTGCGGCCGCAGTCGTTCAAGATCGCTCAAAGCGCCACGCGCTTCGCCATTTACGAGCTTATCGGTCGCCAACAAAATGCCGATAATGGGATCGTCGTTGGGATAAGCACCTCGCACTTTGCGCAGTGTTCCAAGCGCGCGTATCGATTCCCCGTGACTGAACCAGGCGCGCGATGCGCGCAACAGATAATCGTCTCGACGACTGCCGGTGGTCGCGCTGTCTGCGAGTCGCTCGTAAGTGCGTGCTGCTCGATCAAAGCGCCCGTCGGCTTCGTGCCGTTCGGCCATTTCTTGCGGATTTGTGGACGGCCGCAAGGTGGCTGATTCGGGCACACAGGCGCCGAGCAGCCCCAGCACAATGAGTACGGACAGGCGCACGGCAAATGGCGACGACAAGTTGAGTGGCATGGTGTTCATCCTGATGAGTGTCCGCGACAGAGTGGCACAATGGTACACTCAATCCCAGGCCAATAATGCGCCAAATATTCCCGATAAGGCGTGGTTTAGGCGTCGATTTTGGGGGCTAAACTTACTCTCCTGAAGGAAACGGCATGTCGTCAGAAGGCTGTCTGTATGTGGTGGCCACGCCGATCGGCAATCTTGGCGATATGACGCCGCGCGCCGTCGAGACGTTAAATCATGTGGAAATAATCGCCGCGGAAGATACACGGCATAGCGGTCGGCTGCTCGAGCACTTCAATATCCAAACGCCGATGGTGTCGTTCCACGACCACAATGAGGATCGCCGCGCGGACGAGCTCATGCATCGGCTTACCCAAGGTCAATCGGTCGCATTGATTTGCGACGCGGGTACGCCTTTGATTAGCGATCCGGGTTACACGCTGGTACAGCGGGCACAGTCACACGCCATACGCGTGTGTCCGATCCCAGGTGCGACGGCGGTGATCAGCGCGCTGAGTGTGTCCGGGTTGCCGACCGACCGCTTTGTGTTCGAGGGGTTTTTGCCCGCAAAAACGGCCGCGCTTCAGCAGCGATTAGACGCGCTGCGCAGCGAGACCCGAACGCTTGTTTTCTACGTATCGCGTCATCAGGCCGCCCGGGTCTTGGCGCAGTGCGTCCAAACCTTTGGCGGCGATCGACCTGGACTGTTGGCCAAGGAATTGACCAAACTTCACGAAACATTGGTTCGCGCGACGCTTGAGCAATTGCAGGCTTGGTGGGCGGAGCGGGTCGAGCGTCAGAAGGGCGAACTGGTGCTCGTCGTGGGTGGGGCGTCGGACACGGTAACGACCGACGATGACCTGCAGCGAACAGTCTCCGTGTTGTGTGAGCACCTGGGCGCCAAGCAGGCCGCTCAGATCGCCGCGAACTTGACGGGGCGACGCCGAAATGAGGCCTATCGTCTAGCCCTCAAGCTGAAGAACCCACTTTCCTGATGGGCGTATGGCAAGGGGACGCCGCGTCGATTTTATCCGTTCGATCGGCCATGCGAGTGCGCCATACGGGTCTACCCGTAGAGAAATTGGAGTGGTTGCGTGGTAAATCATTGAAAAGTGGCGCAAAAAACTAAACAGTCAAGTGGCGCGTGAAAAGTGTGCAGGGTATACTCACTCGGCAGGAGTCTCGCAACACCCCGCATCTAAGATGATCTTTCGTACAGGAGTGCATGATCGCCTGGGTGTCCGTGTCGCAGTGTGTTTTGTGGACGCAGCGTCTCAAGGCACTCTGGGCACCGGTGTTGCCCTGCTAAAAAAGCGACGGGTAATTGACCAGACTTGGGATGGGACGGTCGACGATCATAAAGCAGCGTGCGTTGTAGAAGCGAGGCGGCTGCACCGATAAATAGAATCAGGGGATTCACATGAGTTCGAATGTATGGGCGAGCGCGGCTCGCTGGGTACGCGTGGCATCAGGTCTTTTAGTCGCCATGATCGCGTTGAGTGCACCGTCAGTGATGGCGCAAACCGAAACACTGACCTACGCCGGCGAGGTGGATGATGCAACTGGCGCATTCGTCGCACTGACGCCAGTCG
Source organism: Pseudomonadota bacterium (assembly GCA_039028935.1). Lineage (NCBI taxonomy): Bacteria > Pseudomonadati > Pseudomonadota > Pseudomonadota bacterium. Next base: position 9,703 of record JBCCHD010000030.1, read on the forward strand.
GGACGATCGTCGGTGGTCCGATAGTGGTGGATGAAGCCGCCTTGCTCGCCGGTTCGATTGGTATTGCTGATATTGTTTCGATCGACGTAAATGTGGGTGGTTTTTGTTTTGCTACCGGCATGGGCGATTGTGGAGGCGTTGGCACGCTAGTCCCGATCACGTCAATCGATGCGGCCGCGATAACGGGCTCAGCGGGTACCTTGGCCGGCAACTTCACCGTGACGGCATTTTCTCCGACCTTCATGGTCTCTATTCCCATTTCCTTTGATTTGGATGCGGCCTCCTTTTCGGCAGATGGCGGTGCGTTGGGCACGGTAGGCGGTTTTGGCTCGCTGACATCACCGCTGGCCGCGGCACCTGAAATCGACACCACGCCAGCAGCCGGCGCCGCGGCGATTGATTTTGGCGATGTCGCGACGGGTTCAGGCGCGCAAGCGCAAACCATCATGGTGAGTAACACCGGCACCGGACCGCTGACGATTTCGTCGGTCACGACCACCGGTGCGCCGGGTGATCTGGTTGTAACGAACACCTGTGATGCAGCGCCGATTGCGGCGGGTGGAATGTGTGAGGTCACAGCAACCCTGACGCCCACAATCGAAGCGGCGATCAGTGCGAACATTTCCATTGCGTCGGATGACGCGGATGAGTCCGTGCTCGATTTTGGCGTGTTGGCTAATGTGGTTGCACCGGCTGCACTGAGCTCCGATGCACCAATCGGCATGGCGCTCATGATCGACTCGGTGGCCGTGGGTGGTACGACAACCGGCGTTGTCACCGTCACCAACACGGGCGGACTGGCGGCGACGTTGGGCACAGCGACCATGCCCGGCGCACCGTTTGCGCTAACCGCCCAAGACCTCTGTTCGGGTCAGGTGCTTGCGCCGGCCGGCATGTGCACGATCGAGGTTGAGTTCTCACCGACTGCGTCTGGCGCCTTTGACAGCACGTTTTCAATCGACCTGGCGACACCGGGAGCGGGCACCAATGCCGACATCGCCGTCATGTCCTCAACGCTCGATCCGGCGGTTATGGCCTCGGCTGACCCGATCCTGATTGGCGACACCATCGTGGGCGACACCAACACTGAAGTGCTCACATTGACGAATACGGGTGACGCGGACTTACTGGTTAGCGCGGTGACCGGATTGGCGGCGCCGTTTTCGGTAGCAGCCGATACCTGCACTGGAACGCCGGTGGCGCCGATGGCCATGTGCATGATCACCATTGAATTTGCGCCGACGGTTGAGGCGGCCGTGATGGACATCATCGAAATCGCCAGTAATGATCCGGCGTCACCACTGAACATAGACGTTTCGGCAAACGGCACCGCGATGCTGTTGCCAAACATAAACGTCGCGCCATTGGCGATCGATTTCGCACCCGCAGTGCTGCTGGGAACAAGCGAGACCGAAACGGTGACCGTGAGTAATCTGGGTACCGCTGATCTCAACATTACGAGCATCACGGTATCGGCCGGGTCCGCGGATTTCACGATCATGAATAACTGTGGTGCGATGCTCGCCACGGCGGCGTCTTGCACGGTTGATGTGACCTATACGCCGTCGGCAGCGGGCAATGCCATGGCTACACTGTCGATTGTGTCTGACGATCCTGATACGCCGACGGCCGATGTGGCATTGAGCGGTAGTGGTGTGGCGCCAGCACCTGAAATTGACGTATCCGCCACCGCGTTGATGTTCGGTTCCATTCTCGCCAATGCAACCGCAACGTTGGATCTCACAGTGAGTAATACCGGTACGGCTGATTTGGTAATCAGCGGTGTCACGATTGGTGGTGCCGATTCCGGCGTCTTTGCGCAAACCAATGACTGTGCCACAGTGACTGCGGGCGGCAATTGCGTGGTGTCGGTCACCTTTGATCCGATGATGGTGATCGATGCGACTGCAACTCTGACCATCGCGTCCAACGATGCGGATGAAGCCATGCTGGATGTGGCGCTCACAGGTATGGCGACACCGGTTCCGGAGCCAATGATCGTCGTACCCGCGGGTCTGGATATTGGTGGGGTCAATGCCGGAACAACGGGCACGGGTACGATCACTGTTGAGAATATGGGCACGGCCGATCTGGTCATTTCCAGTGTGATGCTCAACGGCACGAGTACCGATTTTGCCCAAACCAATGCGTGTGGCACGGTCGCGCCGAGTGCGACGTGTGACATCGAATTAACGTTTACGCCCGCCACACCCGGTGCGGCGACGATCGATGTAGTGATTGATTCCAATGATGCGGATAATCCAACCAGCACGGTACCGGTGACGGCCGAAGCACTGATTGCGGTGGCTCAAATCAGTAATACGGCGTTCAACTTTGGCAGCGTACGAATCGGTGAGACCGGCACCAATACGGTGATGATCACCAATGCTGGCAATATCGACTTGATGGTGACCGGGGCGACCTTGGGCGGTACGGATGCGGCGAGTTACTCGTTGGCCAATGCCTGCGCGACGTTGGCCGCCGGCGCGTCATGCACCATCGATATCACCTACACGCCAGCAGCGGAGGGGGCAAGCATGGCCACACTGACGATCACAACTTCTGACTTGGCGTTGCCGACCGCGGATGTCGCGTTGAGTGCGGCCGGTGCACCGCGCGAACCGGTGGTGGTGACGGTGTCGACCGAAGGCGGTAGCGGTGGTGTCGGTAGCTTGGGCTGGTTGAGTCTGGCCGGCGTGCTGCTGGCCGTGGCGCGGCGTTTGCGCCTAGGCGCGTTAATGCTGGCGCTCGGCCTGAGTGCTGCGGCGATGGCGGATGACCATGATGCGTCCTACTGGTACGCCGGGGTCGCCTTTGGTGGTGCGGACGGTCAAGCTGATGTGGCGGCCATCCGCAGCGGTATTGAGGAAGCGGTGAATGTCGAGTCGATCGACATTGGTGATGATGACACAGGGTTTAAAGGCTTTGTGGGTTTTCAGGCTACCGAGCACTTAGGCGTTGAGCTGGGTTACGTCGATCTGGGCGAAGCGGATATCGATTTGCAACTGGGTGATGTAACGCTAGAAACGTTGCCGCTCATTTCGCGTACGGTGTCGGGCAACCTGTCGTTGCTCGGTAGTGGCGTGTTTGGCTCGGTCGTTGCACGCCAGTCAATTGGTGAGCACCTAGGTGTGATGGCGCGGGTGGGGCTCATCAGCTGGGAAGTGGAAACGACCATTGGCGGGTCCACCAGCACTGGCGCATTGAATATCGAAGAGGTGGAGTCCGGTACAGACTTTACGTTCGGCATCGGTGTTGAAGGGTGGTTTGGTGAGAATAAGCGGTTCGGCGTTCGCGGCGAATGGGAGCGCTTTGAACTCGGCGAACAAGACGCCGAATTTCTCTCCTTAGGTATCCTGTACCGATTCTGATCAACACGTTTAATAAGCCTACACAGCAAGCTGGGGGCGCAATGCCCCCAGCCGTTTGCTCGACACTGACCGCTCGGGCGTTGCTTGTGAACTGCCGCCGTTTTCCAGCGCGTATCAGGCCCCTCACCGTGCCGTTTTCGGCCGTACCCATTCGCTGCTGAATTGTACGTAGCTATCGGAGTGACTATGACTAACCGCTTATTTTCCCCTGCTGGTGTCTCGTGTGTTGCCGTTGTCTGTGCCGTATCATTAGGCGCGGGAGATGTGCAGGCGCAAACATTGGAAGAAGTGTTTGTAACCGCACAAAAGCGAACCGAATCGTTGGAGGATGTGCCAATTTCGATTACTGCAATCGCGGGCGACGAGATTGCGCGCAATGGGATCGGTAATGTCGATGCACTGCAGGCACGCATTCCCAACTTCAATATGTCGACTGCCGCCGTGTCGACTGAAATCTATATTCGCGGTGTCGGCAGTGGTGCGAACGATGGATTCGAACAATCGGTCGGCATGTTTGTCGATGGAGTGTTCGGCGGACGCGGTCGACAGTTTCGCGCGCCGTTTCTTGATCTTGAGCGATTGGAAGTGCTGCGCGGGCCGCAAGGTGTGCTCTTGGGTAAAAACACGATCGCTGGGGCAGTCAATATCGCCACTGCCAAACCCACTTCAGAGTTTACCGGTTCGCTATCCGCGTCCTACGATGACCGGCTAGAAGAGGGGACCGCCACGCTGGTCTTGTCTGGACCGTTTTCGGATAGCACCCGGGGTCGCATGGCCGTTACCGGGTTAAAAAGCGAAGGGTATTTGTTTAATACGGTCGACCAGCAGCCCGAGATGCAGCGTGAGGAATTTACGGCGCGGGGCATTATCGAACATGACTTCAGTGACGCGGTCACGGCGCGTCTCAAGTACGAATCGGGTTCATTTGACACCGATGGGAGTCGTTTTGTTATTAACGATGTGGGGCCGTTTGAAGACGTCTTTGTCTCCTTCGACGAGAACTTTACCCAAGACCGCTATCGCTCTTCAAAAGGTGGGCTTGGTGGTGAGGATGAGTTTGATGAAACCACTACCACTAACGCAGCGCTCACGGTTGATTGGGAGTGGGAGAACCACACCTTTACCTCGGTAACCGGTTATTCCAATTTTGAGTTTCGTCGCTTGCTCGATTCGGACTTCTCGGCGATTCCGCTGATTATTACTGAAACGATCCCCGAGATTTTCGAACAGGTCTCTCAGGAATTTCGGTTGAGCTCCGATCCGGGTAACCGCATTGACTATATTCTGGGGCTGTACTGGCAAACCAATCGACTCGATACGCTTCGAGAAACCAGTATCGATGGTGACACGCTTGCCGCCTTGCTCTTAGGGCCGCTGAATAATCCGCTCGGTGCGGCCGCCACACGCACCACCGGCAAAACCTTTCAAAAATTTGAACAAAAAGCCGACAGCTTTGCCGCGTTCGCTCAGCTAACCTGGAATATCACCGATCGGTTTCGTACCACTGCGGGCGTTCGTTATTCTGAGGAGGATAAGTCGGCGCTGCAATTCGTTCGGCTCGAGACGTTAGATGGTCAATTAAATACCGACCCGCTGAGTATTCAACTTACTGAACTCTTTTTCGGGTTTACCAACCATCGGTTTGAAGGTGAACGTTCGGAGTCGGATGTGTCGCCATCCGTCAATGTGCAGTTTGATTTTAATGACGACATCATGCTCTACGGCACCTGGGCACGCGGGTTTAAAGCCGGTGGATTCAATGCGCAGGAGCGCGGCGACGACATTGCGCTGTTCGAGTTTGAAGAAGAGCAGGCGACAACCATCGAGGCGGGTCTAAAAGGGCGGTTTCTCAATGGCGCGGCGCGACTCAATGTTAATTTTTTCCGATCGGTCTATGACGACTTGCAGGTGAGCTCGTTCAATGGGGTCACGTTTATCGTGGGCAACGCGGCCGAATCCGAATCGACCGGCGTCGAAATTGACGGCGCCTGGGCGTTAAGCGAACACGTCGAGATCGGCGCAGCGGTGGCCACGCTGGACGCGACTTACACGTCGTTTCCAAACGGTCCGTGTTTTGCGGGCGACGAGCGACCCGAGTGCACCGATATCAGTTCTTTGGGCGCCCGCGATTTATCGGGCGAGCGTGTGGGCTATGATCCGGAGTTTTCAGGGAACGTCTATCTGCGTGGACGGGTTGAACTCAACAATGACTATCTGGTTACGTACGGGGCTGATTGGACGTTTACGGATGGGTTTTTCTACAACGCGGATCTTGATCCGGCGGACTTTCAAGAGCCATTCGGCTTGTTTGATGTGCGTTTGGGTTACGGTCCTGCTAATGGCCGATGGGAAATAGCGATAGTGGGGCAAAACTTGACCGAAGAGCTGACCAATGGCAGTTACGGTTCGGACATCCCCTTGCTGACGGGCGCACACTTCAGTGCTTCGATCCCGCCGCGGCGAGTGGCGCTTCAATGGAACTGGCGATTCGGGTCGCTTTGATTACGAAGCGTGTCGAACTGCAGCGTTAAGGCAACATAAAACCCCGAAATGTCGGCGTTTTTTGGTTTCAACGTTAACCAAAACCCGATCGATTCGGACGATTTTTGCGTCGATTACGACGTTAGGGATGCGAATCGTAGATTTATGTGCGTTTTCCAAAAGTTATGTGAAATTCGATAGTGCGGTTGACGATTCACTGGGCTATCATGTCTCGGCGTTTGGGATAGGGGAAACTCTGAACCAGCGTGAACAACGTTGTTATTAATAATAAATACATCGGGGATCTTTCATGTTTAAGAAAACACTCTCTGCACTGTTTGTTGCTCTGGTGGCCTCTGTGTCACTCGGCGCTCAAGCAGCTACTTTGACAATCACAGGCGAAGTGACCACTGCGGGTGGCGCGTTTGTTGCTCTGACGCCAATCGGCACACCAGTTGGTGGTCCGATCGTCGTTGACGACACGGCCCTTGCGTCTGGTTCAATCGGCATTGCTGACATCATCTCAATCGATGTCAATGTTGGTGGTTTCTGCTTCGCAACCGGCGCTGGCGACTGTGGCGGCATGGGCACCATTGTGCCAATCACGTCGATCGACAGCGCAGCCATTACTGGCAGCAGCGGTACGCTGGGTGGTTCGTTCTCAGTAACGGCCTTCTCACCGACCTTCATGGTTTCGATTCCAATCGTGTTTGACCTGGACGCCGGCACCTTCTCTGCTGATGGTGGCGCTCTGGGTACCGTTGGCGGTACCGTTTCGGTAGAAGCCCCTGCACCCGTTCCAGTGCCAGCAGCTGTTTGGCTGTTCGGTTCTGCTTTGCTCGGCCTGATGGGTATCCGTCGCCGCGCCTAAGTGCAGTATCGGTCTAACGACCAAAGAAGCCCCGTCAGGAAACTGGCGGGGTTTTTTTATGCCCGTCGCGTATCGCTTAGCGTGTGGTCGTGTCGGCTACAGATGGGCAAGTGGCCTATGGTACAGTGCGGGCGGAGTCAGCCAGGCAGTCGCGGCGAACGTATGCTGAATGCGGTCGTCGAGGAAAGTCCGGGCTCCATAGGGCAAGGTGCCAGGTAACGCCTGGGAGGCGCGAGCCTACGGAAAGTGCCACAGAAAACATACCGCCTAAGCACGCTGTGCCGGTAAGGGTGAAATGGTGTCGGTAAGAGCGCACCGCGCCGATGGCAACATCGACGGCAGGGTAAACCCCACCTGGAGCAAGACCAAATAGGAAAGCGGCGGCTTCGGCTGCGATCGTGGCCCACGATGCTTTCGGGTAGGTTGCTTGAGCATACTGGCGACGGTGTGCCTAGATGAATGGCTGTCCACGACAGAACCCGGCTTATCGGCTGACTCCTTTTTCCCCTCGTTTCCTTCGACTAAAGCGGATGATCCTGCCGGTGCGATCGTCTCGTGCGATGCGAATCGCGTTGCGTGCGGGGCACTGGCGCGATCGCGAGCCAAAAACGCCGGGTTCGATTGGCCAGACGGTGGGCTCGACGCCGATTTCCTATGCGCACGCCCACACTATCCGTTTCCGCTCACTAGAAAGCTCTTAAAAACAGAGAGTTAAATATCAATAATTGATCAGAATCTTGCCGCTTTTACACCGCCCCTGCGCCGTTTTGACACGCATGCTCAACGGGATTGCGGAAGTTGAGGAGCGGAAGCCAATTGGCTGGTTCATTCGGGCGGTCATTTTAACGACTGAATGAACTTTACAGTCCGCCGCAAGTAACCATCCCAAGCTCATGATTTTCGGATGATTACATCGAAAAAAAACCCTAGAAAGGCGAGCTAAGTCCCTGTCAGTTCTACACTTTTCGCCTAAAAGCGGTTGACCGCAACCGACGCGCTAAATATAGTGGGAGAAAGTGGGAAAATGTGGGAATTAGTGGGATCGATTCGTCATCCTAAGTAACCGATATGTTTCGTGGAGCAACCAAAGTCACCCTCGACGCGAAGGGCCGCATGGCCATTCCGACGCGCTATCGGCCGTCTATTCAAGACGGCTGCGAGGGGCGTTTGGTTGTCACAGTCGATCGGGACTACTGCCTGTTGCTGTATCCGCTGCCTGTGTGGGAAGAGCTCGAGCGACGCCTGGTCAAACTGCCCAGCCTCAAACGAAAGGCGCGCAATCTTCAGCGACTGATGTTGGGTTACGCCACGGATGTTGAGCTGGATGGGCAAAGTCGAATCCTGGTGTCAAAAGAACTGCGCGAAGTAGCGAGCATCTCTCGCGTTGCCATGATGGTGGGTCAGGGTAACAAGTTTGAACTGTGGGATGAAGGGCTTTGGACCGCACGCCGTGATCAGTGGCTTGAGGACAGTCAGGATGACGATGCGGAGCTGCCTGAAGAACTGGCGACGTTGTCTCTCTAGTCTCGTGGATCATCACGCTCCCGTCTTGCTTTCCCAGTGCCTGGATGGGCTGGCGATAAAGAGCAGTGGCGTGTATGCCGACGGCACGTTTGGCCGGGGTGGCCACAGCGGAGCCATTTTAAAGCGACTCGATAGCGGTGGGCAGCTTATCGCGATCGACCGGGATGAAACGGCCATCGAATACGGTCGCGCACATTTTAAACAGTACAAACAGCTGACGCTGGTGAAACGCCCGTTCAGCGATTTGGGAGAGGTGATTGCCGAGTATTCGGCCTCCGGTATGGCGGATGGTGTGTTGCTCGATCTGGGTGTGTCGTCACCGCAGCTGGACAACCCTGAGCGCGGCTTCAGTTTTAGGCAAGACGGTCCGCTCGATATGCGTATGGATAGCACCACGGGTCAAAGCGCAGCGCACTGGTTGGCGTCGGCGGACGAAAAGGAAATTAAGTCAGTGATTAAAACCTTCGGGGAAGAGCGTCAAGCGCATCGCATTGCGCGAGCGATTGTGAAGCGACGCGCGACGGGCCCCATCACGCGGACACTCGAACTTGCCGAGTGTATAGAGGCGGCGGTGCCGCGCCGCTACGAACAACGGATTCATCCCGCAACAAAATCGTTTCAGGGTATTCGTATTTTTATAAATGACGAGTTGGGTCAGCTTAAGAAAGTACTGCACGACATGTTATCCGCGTTGTCGATCGGTGGGCGCTTAGCCGTGTTGAGCTTTCACTCATTAGAAGATCGCATGGTAAAGCGCTTTATGCGTGATCAATCACGTAGCGACATTATGTACTCGGGTTTGGATCAGGTGCCCGATGAGGCGCGCGCCAAACTTCGACTAATCGGCAAGCAAGTTCGAGCGGATGAAAAAGAAACCGCAGGCAACCCGCGTGCGCGCAGTGCCGTGCTACGTGTTGCGGAGCGCATTTTTTGATGGCGCGCTGGATGATGATGTCGCTGATTCCGTTGCTGGCACTGGCGGTGTTGGCCACCGGCATCGGCTGTGTGTATGTGCGCCATGAGGCGCGCAAGTTATTTGTTGAGTTGCAGGAGCTCGAAGCAGAGCGCGATCGACTACAGATTGAATGGGGTAAGTTGCGCATCGAGCAAGGCACTTGGGCATCCCATGGTCGCGTTGAAAACATGGCGCGAAGCGAACTCAATATGGTTGAGCCCAAACCTGATTCGGTGATGGCGATTCGGTAGTACCGTGAGTAAAAAACAACACGCAAAATCGATTTATTCTCCATGGCGTGAATCCTTCACGTTACTGGTGTTCGCGCTGATGGCTGTATCGCTCATTGGTCGGGCGGTGTATCTGCAGGTCATCGCTAAAGACAAACTTGTGGGACAAGGGGACGCACGGCATTTGCGCATTGCGAAATTGTCCGCCCATCGCGGCACGATCTACGATCGTCACGGCGAACCACTGGCGGTGAGTACACCGGTTGATTCCATTTGGGCCAATCCGCAGGAATTTGCAGAGAAAGTCGATCAGATCGACGCCCTAGCGGCCGCGGTTAATCGCGATTCGCAGTGGCTGTTGCGTCGAATCACGCAAAACATGCACCGCGAATTCGTCTATCTGCGCCGGCACATGCCACCGGTCGAAGCGAGCGCGGTGCTCGATCTTGGCTTGCCGGGCATTTACACGTTACGCGAATATCGTCGCTACTATCCTGCGGGCGAAGTTGCCGGTCATCTGATCGGCTTTACCGATGTGGATGATCAGGGGCTTGAAGGCATCGAACTCGCTTTTGATGCATGGCTGCGAGGCGAGTCCGGCGCCAAACGCGTGATGAAAGACCGGCTCGGGCAAATTATCGCGAATGTGGAGAGTATTCGTGCGCCTGAGCCCGGCAAAGACCTGGTTACGTCGATCGATCTGAATATTCAATATCTGGCGTACCGTGAGTTGATGCGTGCAGTCCGGCGTCATGATGCGAAATCAGGGTCGGTGGTCGTGGTCGATATTCCGACCGGCGAGGTGCTCGCGATGGTGAATCAGCCCGGTTACAACCCCAACGACCGAAACCAATTTAATGCGTCGCGATATCGAAACCGGGCCGCAACCGATATTTTTGAGCCTGGGTCCAGTCTCAAGCCATTCATCGCGGCGGCCGCACTCGAATCGGGGCAGTATTCGCCCGCGTCGCCGATCGCGACAGCACCAGGTTATATGAAGGTTGAGCAGCTTTTAGTCGAGGATGTCGCCAATTTCGGTGATCTTGATTTAACCGGCGTGCTCACCAAGTCGAGCAATGTCGGTGTTGTCAAAGTGGCGATGAGCATGGAAGCAGAGCAGCTTTGGCAAACGCTGTCCCGTCTGGGTATTGGCGAGCTCACGACGAGTGGCTTTCCAGGCGAGTCCGCGGGTCTGCTGACTAGTTTCCAACACTGGGGGTCGATTACACAAGCGACCCTCGCATTCGGTTACGGCGTGTCTGTCACGCCGCTTCAGCTGGCACAAGCGTACGCCACGCTCGGATCGGGTGGTGTCCATCGTCCCGTGTCGTTCGTTGTGCGTGAAAACGACAGTCTTGATCGGCGCGTGATGGACGCCAGCATCGCGGCGCAGGTGATCGAGATGCTCGAAACGGTGACGCAAGAGGGTGGCACCGGTACGTTGGCGGCTGTCAATGGCTATCGGGTTGCAGGGAAAACCGGAACGACCAAGAAATTCACCGCTGGTGGTTATGCGGACGGTCAGTACGTGTCGGTGTTTGCGGGGATTGCCCCAGCCAGTGCGCCACGCTTTGCGGTGGTGGTGGTGATCGAAGAGCCGAACGCTGGCGATTACTACGGGGGTGATGTCGCCGCCCCGGTGTTTGCTAACGTTATGAGTAATTCGTTGCGCTTGTTGTCGGTCGTGCCCGACACGGACGATCCAGCGCAGCAACGGCAGCTGGTGCACGAGCGATTCAATCGTCATAACGGTATTCAGGCGGACGCGCAATGACCGCGACCATCGAAACCTGGCATCGAAGTTTGGCGCAGTTGCTCGAGGGTATCGTTGACCAGGTGCCAGAGTGCGCCATCGAATTTGTCACATTAGACAGTCGCCAAGTTAAACCGGGTAGTCTATTTCTGGCAACGAGCGGGATCCGTCGGCACGGCCTTGAATTCGCTCAGCAGGCTTTCGCTAACGGCGCAGCGGCCGTTCTCTACGAGCCAGTAAAAGGGATCGTGCCGCCGACGGCGCCCCCGGGCAAGGTGGTGCTGCCAATCCATCATTTGAGCGCGCATATCGGCGCGATCGCGTCTCGGTTTTTTGATGAGCCGTCGATCGATCTCAATATCTGTGGTGTGACCGGAACCAACGGTAAATCCAGTGTCACACATTTGGTTGCGTCCGCGCTGCGCCTGTGTGGACAGCGTTGCGGGCAGATGGGCACGCTTGGGTTTGGGTTGACCGATCCGCTCACGTCGAGTGAGTTTACTACGCCTGACGCGGTGTCGGTGCAGCAACGCTTGGGATGGCTCCGCGAACAACGGGCATCGCATGTGGCGATGGAAGTGTCCTCGCACGCGCTGGACCAGCATCGCGTGAACGCGGTGGGTTTTGACGTCGCGGTGTTCACGAATCTGAGTCGTGACCATCTGGACTATCACGCTGACCTCGCTGAGTATGCCGCCGCCAAAAAACGCCTCTTCGAACAATTTCCAATTACGCGTGCGGTAATCAACATTGATGACGCGTATGGTCGCGAGCTGCACGCGTTTGTGCGGGAGTTCAGTCCGGTCACAGTAATCACGAACGATTCGGCGCAAGCGGCGGAATTTGACGAGGTATTGGTGGCAGGCAATATTCAGACTCAAGTGCACGGCCTCGCTTTTGATGTCGCCGGTAGTTTTGGGCAAGGTCGGGTCGAATCGAGTCTGCTGGGTCGATTTAACGCGGCGAATATTTTGTCTGCGTTGGGCGTTTTGCTTCATTGGCAGATTCCCTTTGACCAAGCGCTTGCGGCGCTGTCGCGCGTGAAAGCGCCTGCCGGACGAATGGAGTCGTTTGGGCGGGATAGCGATGCTCAGTTTGTGGTGGACTATGCGCACACGCCTGATGCGCTCGATAACGCCCTTCGCGCACTGCGACCGCATTGTGAGGGTCGACTATGGTGTGTGTTTGGCTGTGGTGGGGATCGCGATCGAGGCAAACGTCCGTTGATGGCCAGAGCCGCCGAAATGGCCGATCAGGTGATCGTCACCAATGACAATCCGCGTTATGAAGACCCCGAGACCATAATCGAAGAGATCATGGTTGGTTTTACGTCTCATGAGAACGTGCATGTTGAGCCCGATCGGGCACGGGCTATTACGCGAGCGGTCGACAATGCACGAACCGGCGATATTGTGTTAATTGCCGGCAAGGGGCACGAGAGTTATCAAGTGGTCGGCAGCGACCGACTCGAGTTTTGTGATCGCAAACTGATCAGCGAGCTGCTCCAGCGCTCGGGGGTGCCCCATGAGTAATGGTCGCATGAGTGAGTTTGCGCAAATCACTGAAGGGATGCTGAAGGGAGAAGACTGCATCTTTACCGGAGTCTCGACCGACACGCGCTCGCTAAAAGGCAATGACCTGTTTATCGCGCTTAAAGGCCCGACATTCGATGGTCATGAATTCTTAACCCAAGCCCAAAAGTTAGGTGCGTCTGGGTTTGTGGTGAGTCAAGATGGGTGTGAGCATGTTCCACATGTTCGCGTAGAGGATACGCGCAAGGCACTCGGCGCGTTCGCGGCTGCGTGGCGTCAACGTTTCTCAATACCTGTTGCTGCGATCACCGGTAGCAATGGTAAGACGTCGACCAAGGAGATGTTGGCCGCCATTCTAAGTGTTCGCCACGCGACTCACGCGACCAGCGGCAATATGAATAATGATATTGGCGTGCCGTTAACGCTGCTCGCATTGAAACGCAGTCATCAGGCGGCGGTCATTGAAATTGGAACCAATGCGCCGGGTGAGATCGGCTATCTGACCAACTTGGTGACGCCTACGGTGGGCGTTATTACGAACGCGTACTCGGCGCATCTAGCCGGACTGGGCACACTCGAGGGCGTGGCCGAAGAAAAAGGTGCGCTCCTCGCCGGGTTGTCCGCCGACGCGACGGCGGTTATAAATGCCGACGACCGTTTTGCCGAACAGTGGCGGGACCGCACGTCCGCTGAAACCGTGCTCACGTTTGGTGAACATGAAGACGCCGATTTCCGATTCAGTGATCTCAATCAGTCCGTTGATCAAGAGCGGGCGAGATTGGAGTTCACATTGCATACGCCGATTGGTCAGCGACCGGTGACCTTGCCACTCGCCGGTAAGCACAATGCGCGCAATGCCGCGGCAGCGGCTGCCGTCGCCTTCGCTATGGGTGCCACGCTCGATGAGATACAGGCTGGGCTCGCGGCAGCTAATGGTGTCGCCGGACGCATGCAAATCCAGATGGCACGGTGTGGGGCGCGCATAATCGATGACAGTTACAACTCCAATCCTGCCTCAGCTCGTGCCGCCATTCGTTTCCTTACCGAACAAAAAGAACCTGGATGGTTGGTGCTTGGCGAGATGGGTGAGCTGGGCAGTAATGCGCCCGACATGCACGCCAGTATCGGCAAGCTCGCTTATGAGCTCGGCGTGGAGCGACTGTTCGCGGTCGGATCGCATAGCCGTGCCGCGGTGGCTGCGTTTGGTAAAGGAGCGCTTTGGTTTGAAACGGTTGAGGAGCTTGAGCGGGCGCTGAACCGAGAGTTACGGCTTGGTGTGAACGTGCTTATCAAAGCCTCACGCGCAATGCGCCTCGAACGACTCACCGACGCACTGTGTCGCCCACCCGAATCACTCACGTCCTCATCAAGCGGAGCAGGCGCATGCTGATTATTCTCGCGGAATATCTCGAGCAGTATTACTCCGGCTTCAATGTGTTTGGCTATCAGACGATGCGTGCCATTCTGGGGGCGCTGACCGCGTTATTAATGTCTTTCATTGTTGGGCCCATGATGATACGTCGGCTGAGTGCGTATCAGATCGGCCAGAATGTGCGTGATGACGGGCCTGAGACGCACTTTGTGAAAGCCGGCACACCGACGATGGGTGGGGCGTTGATTTTAGTGTCGATTGCGGTGAGCACGCTGTTGTGGTCCAACCTCAGTAATCGCTATGTATGGATCGTTCTTTTTGCCACGCTTTCATTCGGTCTGATCGGATTTGTTGATGACTATAAAAAGTTGGTTCTGAAAAACTCGAAAGGTCTGAGCGCCCGAGCAAAGCTGATCAGCCAGACACTGGCCGCGACGGTCACAGCCTATTGGCTCTATGCGACAGCTGTTAACCCCGCCGTAGAGCTGGCGCTGCACGTGCCCTTTTTCAAAGACGTTATGGTGCCGCTGGGCATATTTTATATCGCTACCACCATTTTTATGATTGTGGCCTTTAGCAACGCAGTGAATCTCACCGATGGTCTCGATGGGCTAGCCATTATGCCGACGGTGATGGTAGGCGCGGCGCTCGGAATCTTTGCTTACGCGTCAGGCAATGTGAATTTTTCCAATTACTTGAGTATCCCGTACATTGCGGGCTCGGGTGAAATGCTGATCTTTTGCGCCGCACTTGGCGGCGCGGGTCTGGGGTTTTTGTGGTTCAACACCTACCCCGCTCAGGTGTTCATGGGGGACGTCGGTGCGTTGGCGCTCGGTGCTGCCTTGAGCGTTGTGGCGGTAGTGGTTCGTCAAGAGCTGGTGCTCGCCATTATGGGTGGCGTGTTTGTGATGGAAACGGTGTCGGTGGTGCTCCAAGTGGTGTCCTACAAGTTAACCGGCAAGCGTCTGTTCAGAATGGCCCCCATACACCACCACTACGAATTAAAAGGTTGGGCCGAACCCAAGGTGATCGTGCGCTTTTGGATTATTACCGTAATCCTGGTGTTGGTCGGTTTGGCAACGCTCAAATTGCGATAGAGAACTCAATGACGGTCGATAACGCTTATCAGGACACCACGCAACGCGGCGTGGATTTAGTCGTTGGCCTGGGTGCCAGCGGTTACTCCTGTGCGCGATTTTTGACGCGTCAAGGTCGCGAGATTCGTGTGCTCGATAGCCGACTCGAACCGCCGTATGCGACGCGTCTGCGCGAGACGCTGCCGGATGTCGACGTGGCGTTTGGCGAGTTTGATGACGCCTCTTTGTCGGACGTGGGCCGAGTGATCACCTCGCCAGGTATTCCATCCAGTGTGCCGTTGCTGCAGCGCGCGTTTGAGCAAGGCTTAGAGGTGATCAGCGATATAGAGCTGTTTGCACAAGCGGCTCCGGCACACGTCGTAGGCATTACCGGTTCGAATGGCAAAAGCACCGTGACCAGTTGGATTGCGCATGTATTGAACGAAGCTGGATTCGATTGTCTGTGCGGCGGCAATCTTGGCGTGCCGGCTTTGGATCTACTCGATAACGAAATACCCGACTACTACGTGCTTGAACTCTCCAGTTTTCAGCTTGAGCGCACGCATACTCTGCATTTAAAAGCAGCAGCGATACTCAATATTGGTGTTGATCACATTGATCATCATGGCGACCTTGAGTCATATCAAAATGCGAAGTGGCGCATTCTTGATCATTGCGAAACAGCGGTGCTCTATGCGCCACTTGCTCAGAGTGCGCATTTTAGTGGCGTACAGGCACACGTACCCAATGTGGTGTTATACGGCGCCGATGCTGCTGGCGAACTCGTGGGCAACGAATCGAACGCAGCGCAATGGACTTGGCACTTGAGCTGGTCGGCTGCGCAGGCAGATGGGCAGCCGGGTCAAGGGTGGCTGTGCCGAGAAGGCCAGCGCTTGCTGCCCACTTCGGTGCTGAAGGTAATGGGACGTCACAACCATCTCAACGCGCTAGCGGTCTTGGCGTTGGCCGAGTGCTGCGGGCTCGAGTTTACGCAGATCGTTGAAGGCATGACTTCGTTTGCGGGTCTCGATCATCGGATGCAGTGGGTGGGCGAAAGTCGGGGTGTGACCTGGATCAATGACTCGAAAGGCACCAACAGTGATGCGACGATCGCCGCGCTCAGTGCGCTGGATGGTGGTGTCGTGCTTATTGCGGGTGGGCAAGCGAAGGGAGACGATTTTTCGCGGTTGGCGGACGCGCTCGTCGCCCAGCCACAAGTGAGCGCGGTGATATTGATTGGTGCCGATGCGGATCGTATTGAGCGCGCCCTGAGCGAGCGAGAATACGCGCACAACATCGTGCATGCTGCGTCGATGGAAGAAGCGGTTAGCCAGGCCGCGCGCCACGCGCGTGAAGGTGACACGGTTCTGCTGTCTCCCGCGTGTGCGAGCTTCGATATGTTCGATAACTATGAGGCACGCGGTGAGGCTTTCATGCAGGCATGGAGAGCGCTGATATGAAAACACCGCGCATCGCATTGCCCGTATGGCGCTTTGATCCGATTATGCTGACCATTACTTTGGCGCTGCTATTGATCGGGTTACTCATGATGTCGTCAGCGTCGATCACGGTTTCCGAGCAGGACTACGGCGATCCGCTGTTTCTCCTTAAGAAGCAGGCCGTGTTCACGCTTATAGGTCTTATCGGTGTGATCGCGGCGATGAGTGTGCCCGCTCGTTTCTGGCAATGGTCAGGCTATCTGTCGTTAATCGTCGCGTTTGTGTTGCTTATCGTAGTGCTGATTCCGGGAATTGGTCACACCGTAAACGGCAGTACCCGTTGGATTCGGCTCGGGTTTATGAACTTTCAGGCCTCAGAAGCAGCTCGGCTATTGATGCTGTTTTACCTGTGTAGCTACCTGGTGCGCCACAACGACCAGGTGCGTGAATCGTTTGCCGGATTTGCTAAACCCATGCTCTTTGTGGTTCTGGCAAGCTGCCTGTTGTTACTCGAACCGGATTTTGGCGCGGCCACGGTGCTACTCGGTGTCACACTGGGTGTGCTGTTCATTGGCGGCGTACGCTTTCGCCACTATGTGCTATTGGTGGTATTGGCGGTGGCCGCGATGGCGGCCATGGCAACATCGTCGACCTACCGCATGCAACGTCTGACGGCTTTTTGGGATCCGTGGCAGGACCCGTTTGGTAATGGTTTTCAACTCACCCAATCGCTCATTGCTATTGGGCGTGGCGAGCTGTTCGGCGTGGGCTTGGGCGACAGTGTACAAAAACTGTTTTATCTGCCTGAAGCCCACACCGATTTTGTTTTTGCCGTACTCGCCGAAGAATTTGGTCTCATGGGATCCGTGCTGGTCCTGGCGCTGTTTTTTGCACTGGTCGCACGCGGTTTCGCTATCGCGCGTCGCGCCATGCGCATGGATTTGCCGTTTCAAGGTTATTTGGCCTACAGCATTTCCATTTGGTTTGCCCTGCAGTCGTTTATCAACATTGGCGTGAATATGGGCGCATTGCCCACCAAAGGCCTGACTCTGCCGCTCATGAGCTACGGCGGAAGCAGCCTGATCATGTCGATGGTGTCTGTGGGTATTTTGCTGCGCATTTATCACGAGGTAGCGGGTGTTGAATCGAAAGTCGATATGGCCCCGCTCATGGCGAGTAATGCAACGCGTAAAGCCGCCGCTAATGCGGCGCGAGCGACGGCTAAACGCGCGGCTAAAACCCGTGGACGGAGGGCGGCAGCATGAGTCGCATTCTGGTCATGGCCGGTGGCACAGGCGGGCATATTTTTCCAGCTTTGGCGGTGGCCAAAAAGCTCCGTGGCTTGGGGTGCGAGGTGCGTTGGCTTGGCAGTCAGGGCGGCATGGAACAACGACTCGTGGATAAAGCAGGCTTCGAGGGCGATTGGATTTCGGTCGCTGGCGTGCGAGGCAAAGGGTGGCGCACTAAGCTCTTGGCCCCATTTCGTCTGGTGGCCAGTGTTTGGCAGGCGCTACGAGTATTGCGTTTACGCCGACCGGATGCCGTGCTCGGTATGGGCGGTTTTGCGTCCGGCCCAGGCGGCCTTGCCGCATGGCTCACCCGGCGGCCGTTGATCATTCACGAGCAAAACGCCGTGGCGGGCACGACCAACAAAGTCCTGTCCCGACTTGCCGATAAAGTGTTTACGGCGTTTCCGCATGCGTTTGGAACGCGTGCACAAGCGGTTGTCGGTAATCCAGTGCGCGACGACATCATCGCGCTTCCAGTACCTGAGCAACGATTTGCCAAACGTGAGGGCGCATTGCGCGTGCTCGTACTGGGCGGTAGTCAGGGTGCGCTGGCGTTGAATGAGTATGTGCCTCGCGAACTGGCTGAGTGGGCCAAAACGCAGCCGATAAGCGTGCTGCATCAGTCCGGCGAGCGCACGTTTTCAACCGCCCAAGATGCCTATGAAGGCGCGCGACTCACGGTCAATGTCGTGCCGTTCATAACGGACATGGCCCAGGCGTACGGTTGGGCTGATTTGGCCGTGTGCCGTGCCGGTGCGCTGACGATCTCCGAACTCGCGGCGGCCGGGCTCGCGGCGGTGCTGGTGCCGTTTCCATTTGCCATAGACGATCATCAGACGCTTAATGCCGCGTATCTTGAACAAGTGGGTGCGGGGCGCATTCTCGCTGAGCGGGATTGTCAACCTGGTGCACTCGTGGCCATGCTCAAAGAAGTCGCGGACGATCGCGGGCGGCTTTTGGCCATGGCGACGGCGGCGCGTCACCAGCGCCAGCCCGACTCGGCGAATGTGGTCGCCGTGTCGTGCGTGGAACTCGCTTCGGGAGTGGCGCTATGAACGATCGCATGCGCCGTATCAATCGTATTCACTTTGTGGGCATCGGTGGCGTTGGTATGGGCGGCATCGCCGAGGTGCTGATCAATCTGGGCTATCTGGTGCAAGGGTCGGATTTGCACGAAGGCAGTGTGACGCGCCGACTTCAAAGCTTGGGGGCCACGCTGTTTATAGGCCATGACGCCGCGCATGTTGCCGAAGCGGATGTGGTAGTGGTATCGAGCGCCATTGCCGGCGGTAATCCAGAAGTAGACGAGGCTCATCGTTTGCGCATTCCGGTTGTACGCCGCGCCGAAATGCTCGGTGAACTGATGCGTTTTCGACACGCGATAGCGGTTGCCGGTACGCATGGTAAGACCACCACAACCAGTCTGGTGGCGAGCGTGTTGGCCGAAGGTGGTGAGGACCCCACCTTTGTCATTGGTGGGCAGCTTATTAGCGCCGGCAGTAATGCACGTCTCGGCGCGGGCAAATACTTGGTTGCCGAAGCCGATGAAAGCGATGCGTCGTTTCTGCACCTGCAACCGATGATTGCGATCGTCACCAATGTCGATGCGGATCATTTGGCGACATACGATAACGATTTTGAAAAGCTAAAGAGTGGTTTTACCGACTTTCTGCATAACCTGCCGTTTTACGGTCTCGTTGTGCTGTGCGGTGACGACGAAGGCGCAACGTCGCTCATCCCATCGATTACCCGCTCCGTTCTGACTTACGGCACGGGGCCCGACAACGACCTTCGCGCTGTGAATATTGAACGCGACGGTATGGTCATGCGCTTCGATGTGTTAAGCGAGACACACGACACGCTCTCAATCGAGCTCAACTTGCCCGGACTGCACAACGTGCGCAACGCGCTCGCGGCGATTGCCATTGCGCGCGAACTGAATATTGCCGATGAGGCCGTGGCCAGAGCGCTCAATCAGTTCGAGGGTATTGGTCGACGCTTTCAAGTGTATGGCGACATCGAGACGTCAGCCGGTCAGGTGTTGATGGTGGACGACTATGGCCATCATCCAACGGAAGTCGACGCAACCGTGCAGGCGGCCAATCGCGGATGGCCTGATCGTCGGCTTGTGGTGGTGTTTCAGCCGCATCGTTATACGCGCACGCGTGATTTGTTCGATGACTTTGCGCGCGTTTTGTCCAAGGCGGACGTACTGCTGTTGTGCAATGTGTATCCCGCCGGCGAAGCGCCGATTGCCGGTGCTGACAGCCGCTCATTGGCGCGTGCGATTCGTACGCGCGGTCAAGTCGAGCCGATATTGATCGATGATCTGGACAACTTACCGAATGTGTTGAGTGCGGTGCTCAAGGAACAGGATCTGCTGCTGACACTTGGTGCGGGCAGCATCGGCGGTGTAGCGGCAGCGTTACCAACAGCACTTCGCGCCTGTGCGGATGGGGAGGGAGCATGAGCCTACCTCCGTTACGTATTCAGGACCCAGCCGAGTTCGGCAAAGTAGCGGTATTGATGGGCGGCTGGTCGGCCGAGCGGGACATTTCGTTGCAAACCGGCACCGCCATTCTCGCCGCACTTCGGTCTCGTGGAATAGAAGCCCAGACGGTTGATCCACGTGACTCATTTCAAGCGGCGCTTCAGGATGGCGGATACGCTCGCGCGTTCATCGCGCTTCATGGGCGGGGTGGCGAGGACGGTACCGTGCAGGGTGCATTAGAGCTCTTGCAAATCCCCTACACCGGTAGCGGTGTGTTGGGGTCGGCAATCAGTATGGATAAGGTGCGCAGCAAACAGTTGTTTGAAGCAGCGGGTTTAGCCACACCCGGTTATCGACTTGTGCGCTTTGCTGATGAGCTTGACGACGCGGCCGCTGCACTTGGCTTTCCACTGGCGGTAAAGCCTGCACGCGAGGGGTCGAGTATCGGTCTAAACAAAGTGACGCGGGCTGACGAATTGCGTCGTGCATTTGATGCGGCGAACGCACTCGACACGCACGTTTTACTCGAACAATGGATCGAAGGGCCGGAGTATACGGCGGCGGTCATGAGTGGCGTGGTGTTGCCCATGATTCGTATTGAGACGCCAAACGTGTTTTACGACTATGAGGCCAAATATTTTTCGAACACCACGCAGTATCACTGTCCATGTGGACTCGATCCTGATACCGAAGCGCGCTACGCGCAGGACGTGTTGAATGCGTTCGAGGCGACCTCCGCGCGCGGTTGGGGTCGGGTCGATTTCATGACCGATAGCAACGGCAGCGCACTCATGTTGGAAGTCAACACGGTGCCGGGTATGACCGCTACGAGTCTTGTGCCGATGGCCGCCAAAGAGCTGGGCTGTTCGTTCGAGGAGCTTGTGTGGCGCGTCCTAGAGACGAGCTTATCCGACGAGGAGGCACGCCATGTGGACTAAACGGAAAAAAACCAATCGCATGCGCAAAGAGAAGAAAGTGCGTCGTGCACCGCAAATGCCGAAAGTGCAGTTCACAGGTGTGCAGCTCCCGCTGCGGTCTCTGGCTTTGTTTGCAGTAGTTGGGCTTGTTTCCGTGATTGCCTGGCGACTGGCGGACCGGCCGGTGAGCGCCATTTTAGTCAACGCGCCGTTCCAACGGGTGTCGGCGATGCAGATTGAAGCGGTGGTGCGGGCTGAATTGGGCCGTGGTTTGCTAACGACGGACCTGGATCAAGTCCGGGCCAAACTCGAAGCGCATGCCTGGGTCGACGAGGTGCGTTTGCGACGTCGTTGGCCTGACGCGTTGGAAGTCGGCGTTGTGGAACAACAAGCCGCCGCGAGATGGGGTGATTCCGGATTGCTGAATACGCGCGGTGAACTGTTTATTGAAGACACCGCTCGCGCGGTCAGTGAGCTGCCGCAGTTGATCGGCCCAAAAGGCGAAGAGACTCAGGTAGCGGCACGTTATCTGCAGCTTCACGCCACGTTGCTCAAACATGGTTTTCAGCTTCGTGCCGTCAGGCTGGATGAGCGCGGCGCGTGGCGACTGACGTTGTCATCGGGGCTTGAAGTGCGGTTAGGGAGAGAGTCGGTGGACGAGCGTGTCGAGCGGTTTCTAACGCTCGTGACACCGTTGATCGCGGGGCGAGCAGAACTGGTCGATTACATCGATATGCGTTACGCCAACGGCTTTGCAATTGGCTGGTCTGACAGCGAAGACGACACTGGGGAAGAGCAAGATGCCTAAACAAGAAAAAAATCTCATTGTGGGTCTGGATATCGGCACGTCTAAAGTAGTGGCGATTGTGGGTGAGATTAATGAAGAAGGTGAACTCGAGGTAATCGGCATCGGCACGAACCCGTCACGTGGGCTGAAGAAAGGTGTCGTCGTCAATATTGAATCCACCGTTCATTCCATTCGTCGCGCCGTTGAGGAAGCCGAACTGATGGCCGATTGCGAGGTGCACTCGGTGTATGCCGGGATTGCTGGGTCGCACGTTCGATCACTAAACTCACATGGCATCGTCGCTATTCGAGAGAAAGAAGTGTCGGCGTCTGACGTGGATCGAGCCATCGACTCAGCCCGCGCGGTCGCCATTCCAGCCGATCAAAAGACCTTACATGTGTTGCCGCAGGAGTTTGTCATTGATGGTCAAGAGGGCATCAAAGAACCAATCGGCATGCATGGTGTTCGCCTGGAGGCCAAGGTCCATATGGTGACCGGCGCAGCGAGCGCTGCACAGAACATCGTTAAGTGTGTCCAGCGCTGTGGGCTTGAAGTGGATGATGTGGTGCTCGAGCAGTTGGCGTCGAGTTACTCGGTATTGACCGAGGATGAGAAAGAACTCGGTGTGTGTCTGGTCGATATTGGCGGTGGCACAACCGATATTGCGGTGTTCGCGGGCGGTGCCATTCAGCATACGGCGGTCATTCCGATCGCGGGCGATCAGGTGACCAATGACATCGCCGTATCGATGCGCACGCCCACGCAACACGCAGAAGAAATCAAGATCCGGTACGCCTGCGCGCTGTCGCAGCTGGCCAATCCGGACGAAACCATCGAAGTGCCAAGTGTCGGCGATCGACCGCCGCGACGACTGGCTCGTCAAACGCTCGCCGAGATCGTTGAGCCACGCTATGAGGAGTTATTCAGCCTCATCAGTGAAGAGCTGCGCCGGTCTGGCTTTGAGCCTGTGATCGCTGCCGGCATCGTCGTGACGGGCGGTACAGCCAAAATGGAGGGTGCCGTAGAGCTGGCCGAAGAAGTGTTTCATATGCCGGTTCGCTTGGGCGTACCGCAACACGTTTACGGTTTGGCGGACGTCGTACGCAATCCCATCCATGCCACGGGTGTAGGGCTGTTGCTCTACGGTCGCGACAATATTTCCAGCCGGAACGTCGACTCGGGCGGCGTGGGCTTAAAGGATGTTTGGGAACGAATGAAATCTTGGTTTAGAGGCAATTTTTAGGTTTGGTTTTTTAGCAATCGTAATTAGATAAATAGGAACTCACTAGGGGACAATCATGTTTGAACTTATGGATTCGTACAGCGAAAACGCTGTCATTAAAGTAATCGGCGTCGGTGGCGGAGGCGGCAATGCCGTCGCGCACATGGTGCAGTCGGGCATCGAAGGCGTGGAATTTATTTGTGCCAATACCGATGCGCAAGCGCTGAAAAACGCCAAGGTAAAAACAGCCTTGCAGATCGGTTGTGACATCACCAAGGGCCTGGGCGCTGGCGCCAATCCGGACACCGGTCGACAGGCGGCGTTGGAGGATCGCGACCGCATTATGGAAGTGATCGAAGGCTCCGATATGCTCTTTATTACCGCCGGCATGGGAGGCGGAACGGGTACCGGCGCGGCGCCTGTGGTCGCACAGATCGCCAAGGAGATGAATATTCTGACGGTTGCCGTTGTGACGAAACCGTTCAATATGGAAGGTAAGAAGCGCAGCCACATCGCCGATCAAGGCATTGCTGAGCTTGGCAAGTACTGTGACTCGCTCATTACAATTCCCAACCAAAAGCTGCTGACCGTGCTGGGCAGCGATACCACGTTACTCAACGCCTTCCGCTCCGCGAACGAAGTGCTTCAAGGCGCGGTGCAGGGTATCGCTGAGCTGATTACGTGTCCGGGTTTGATCAACGTCGACTTTGCGGATGTGCGCACTGTGATGGCGGAAATGGGCATGGCCATGATGGGGTCGGGCTACTCCGAGGGCGCCGACCGCGCGCGCGAAGCGGCTGAAGCGGCCGTTTCCAGTCCGCTGCTTGAGGACATTAATCTGTCGGGTGCCAACGGTATCCTTGTGAATGTAACGGCCGGCATGGATCTGTCTATCGGTGAGTTTGAGGAAGTCGGTTCAACCGTCAAAGAGTTTGCGTCCGAAGACGCCACGGTGGTGGTCGGAACGGTGATCGACGCGGAGATGGGCGAGGGTATTCGTGTCACCGTCGTGGCGACCGGATTGGGCTCGCCCGTTGCGCGCGCGGAGACTCCCAATATGAAGGTCGTCGCGCCTCGGACGGCGGCCGGCGACGCAAACTACCGCGTGTTCGATCGTCCTACCCATGAACGTCGACGCGCGGCGGTGGGCGAGAGCCCCGTTGTCCTGCCTGATGAAGAGGAAATGCTTGATATTCCTGCATTTTTACGTCGACAAGCGGACTAAGGAATCCGGCGCAGTGCGCCTGATTACGACATTCCTTTGACGCTTTTGGAATAGTTCTAAGCGCATTGCTTGCGCTTTATGACTTGAATGTGTAAGGTTCCGCGCCTGCGGCCCTGGGTACGGGTCTGCGCGTGCACGGCAAAAAAACCACGCAGGGATTTTTGCGCGGCATCCGAGGTCTGAGTCTGTTCAGGATCGAACGGAAAGGGCTTCGCGCTATCAAATAGAGGTTGTTTTTATGCTGAGACAACGCACCCTGAAGAACACCATTCGCGCGACGGGCGTCGGCCTGCATACGGGCGAAAAAGTGTTTATGACACTCCGCCCGGCGGCGCCGGACAGCGGCATTATTTTTCGTCGTGTCGACCTTGAACAGCCGGTCGATATTCCCGCCAATGCGAATTACGTCGGTGACACCCAGCTGGGTACAACGCTGGTGAAAGACGGCGCCCGTGTGTCGACAGTCGAACACCTGCTCTCGGCCTTTGCGGGATTAGGTATCGATAATGCCTATGTCGACGTAAGCGCGCCGGAGGTGCCGATCATGGACGGCAGTGCCGGTCCGTTTGTGTTCCTGCTGCAGTCGGCCGGGATCGAACACCAAAATGTCGCTAAGAAGTTCATTCGCATTAAAGACAAAGTGCGCGTAGAAGATGGCGATAAATGGGCGGAATTTGTTCCGTTTAACGGCTTCAAAGTCGACTTCTCCATCGAGTTCGATCACCCCATATTTAAGCGGCATAGTCAGCATGCCTCGATCGATTTCTCCACCACGTCGTTTTTGCGTGAGGTCAGTCGTGCCCGCACCTTTGGGTTCATGCGCGACATTGAAGCGTTGCGCAGCCAGAATTTGACGCTGGGTGGCACACTCGACAATGCCATCGTGCTCGACGACTACCGCATCCTCAATGAAGACGGCTTGCGCTACGAGGACGAGTTTGTAAAACACAAGATTCTCGACGCGATTGGCGATCTGTATTTGCTGGGGCACAGCCTAATTGGTGCGTTCAAGGGTCACAAATCGGGCCACGAGCTCAATAACACCTTGTTGCGCACGCTTATGGCCACGCAAGAGGCCTGGGAAGAGGTGACTTTCGATGACGTGGCCAAAGCCCCGATCTCTTACGTAGGGACGGTCGCCCCCGCTTGATTCGCCTCGCGTCGATGGGTTCGGCCTGCGGGGCGATGGGCGACGTGCATAGAGAACCAAGGCCTGGGGCGTTAGGATGTGTCCCGAGCGCTACAATTATGTAGAATATCGGCTCTGGGGATCCTCAGGGGGAGGATTAGGCCGGACTTTCACGATGACCGTATCAGCGTCTAAATTGTGATCTGCAGCCAGGTTTTGCAGCAGCTTCTGTGCGTAGAATCGGATTCGGGCTGCCCAAGGTGCAGAATCGCAGATTAACGTGAGCGTGGCGTCGGTGAGACTCACCGCGATCACATGATCGCGCATCGGTGCCTCGAGTGCCTCGGCTACCTGATTACGCAGCGCGACTTGACGCGTGGCTTCTTTGGCCAGCGCGCTCAACTCTGGGTTTTGCCCGAGCAGCAAAGATTGAATAGACTTGGGCTCTTTTGCCGACATGAATCGACCATAACACGGGACACGCAGCAGACAGTATGATGAATGTAATTTTGTTCACCCGGCGTCGAAACGGCGTCTCCAGCCAACACGACCTGTCTCAACCCAAAATGCTGTTTGGAATTGCGTGCTCGGTAGTTCTGCTCGCCGCTGGCCTCTTTATGTCTGGCTTTCTGATCGCCGCGACTCAGCACGAGGTTGAACCCGACGTGCAGGTCGCACAAATGAAATCGGAGCTTGCCGCCAAACAGCGTGAGCTCGAATCGGCTCAGGCCGAAGCCCAGGAAAACCTACAAGCGCTGTCGGTGCGCATCGGTCAAATGCAGGCCCATGTGATTCGTCTGGATGCGCTTGGCCAGCGGCTCACACAAATCGCCGACCTTGGCGAAGGCGAATTCGATTTCACCAAAGCGCCGCCACGGGGTGGTCCTGAGCTGCCACTGGGCCGCGAGTTCATTGATCACAACGACTTTCTGGAGGGCCTTGACGACCTGTCTCACCTGATTGCCGACCGCGACAAACAGTTGGGCGTGCTTGAGAGCTTGATGCTCACCAAGCACCTAGAAGAAGAGACACACCCAGCGGGACGACCTGTGAAGGCAGGCTGGATCAGCTCGTTCTACGGCACTCGACGTGATCCGTTTACCGGGGCGCGGGCGCGCCATGCCGGTGTCGATTTTGCGGGCCGCGCGGGAGCCGAAATCATGTCAGTGGGCGCCGGTGTTGTCAGTTGGTCGGCGGATCGATATGGCTACGGCAATATGGTGGAGATCAACCATGGCAACGGGTATCGCACGCGCTACGCTCACAACCAGGAAAATTTGGTAGAGCTCGGTCAGAAAGTCGAGAAAGGTCAAGTGATTGCGCTGATGGGGTCCACGGGTCGGGCCACTGGACCGAACCTGCATTTTGAAGTGCTGCGCAACGGACGCCCGACCGATCCGGTCAAATTCATTGAGTCGCAGCGCCGGTAAGACCGCGCCGCATCCCCCGTACTAAAGTTTCTGTTTCGCGGCCGCGAGACTGATACAATTTCGACCTTTATCAGCGGGATACCCCCGCGCGCCGCTGCCCGGCTCGGTGAAGTTTGGGCAGCAGGTGCTCTTGAAAACGACGCGTCCGGCATCCATGTCAAATCATTGAGCCGTGCGCATAACTAGCTAAGGACCCCATTGTGGCCAATTTTCTCACCAAAATTTTCGGCAGTCGCAACCAGCGTACGATCAAGGCGTATAGCAAAATTGTCAAAAACGCCAATCAGCTCGAAGACGCCTTTCAGACGAAATCAGACGAGGAAATTCGTGCGGTTACCGAGGATCTCCGAGCCCGGGTCGAGGGCGGTGAAAGCCTCGAGTCGGTGATGAGTGAGGCCTTTGCGGCGGTTCGCGAAGCGTCGGTACGCACGCTCGGTATGCGTCATTTTGATGTGCAGCTGATTGGCGGTGCGACGCTTAACAACAATCAAATTGCCGAGATGCGCACAGGTGAGGGTAAGACGTTGGTGGCGACGCTGCCGGCGTATCTCAATGCCCTCACCGGACGTGGCGTCCACCTGATCACGGTCAATGAGTATCTGGCTAAGCGTGACTCCGAGTGGATGCGTCCGATCTATGAGTTCTTGGGTATGACCGTGGGAGTGATCTACTCCAATCAGCCTGCCGCTGAAAAGCGCGCCGCGTACATGGCGGATATCACCTACGGCACCAACAACGAATTTGGTTTCGACTATCTACGCGATAATCTGGCCCATAGTCTTGAAGACAAAGTACAGCGCGAGCTTCACTTTGCGGTGGTGGATGAGGTCGACTCGATTCTTATCGACGAAGCGCGCACGCCACTGATTATCTCTGGACCGTCTGAAGACAGTCCGGAGATGTACGGCAAGATCAATAAAGTGATCCCCAAGCTGAGCGTACAGGAGGTTGAAGAGGGTCCGGGTGACTACAGCCTCGACGAGAAGGGCAAAACGGCGCTACTGACCGAAGAGGGCCAAGAAAAAGCCGAAGGTCTGCTCACTCAAGCCGGCCTGCTGGCTGAGGGCGAAAGCTTGTACTCGGCGGCCAATATCAGCCTGATGCATTATCTAACCGCGGGTTTGCGTGCGCATGGCATTTACAAAAGAGACGTCGACTACATTGTCAAAGATGGCGAAATTGTCATTGTCGATGAGTTCACCGGGCGCACCATGCCGGGTCGCCGCTGGTCGGATGGGTTACATCAGGCTATCGAGGCTAAAGAGTTGGTGCCGATTAAACAAGAAAGCCAGACCTACGCCTCGATTACCTTTCAGAATTATTTCCGCTTATACGACAAGCTGGCGGGCATGACCGGTACCGCCGATACCGAAGCGTACGAATTTCAGCAAATCTACGCATTGGAAGTGGTCGTGTTGCCGACGCATAGACCGATGGCGCGCAAAGATCTTCCGGATCTTGTGTACCTGTCACAAAAAGACAAATTCGATGCGATCATCGAGGACATTCGAGACTGTCGAAAGCGCCAACAGCCGGTGCTGGTTGGTACGACCTCAATCGAAACATCTGAGTACTTAGCCAAGCTGCTTAAGAAATACAAAATCAAGCACGAAGTGCTGAACGCCAAGCAGCATTCGCGCGAAGCGGAAATTGTGGCAAACGCAGGGCGTCCCGGCTCCGTTACGATCGCGACGAACATGGCTGGCCGGGGTACCGATATTGTGCTCGGCGGTCGCAAAACGTTTGAAGAGCAAGAGCTGTCAGAGCGTGAAACCGAGAAGGCGCAAGAAGAGTGGCAAGGGCGTCACGAGCTGGTATTGGAAGCAGGCGGCCTGCATATTATCGGCACCGAGCGGCACGAATCTCGTCGCATTGATAATCAGTTGCGCGGGCGCTCTGGACGCCAAGGTGACCCAGGGTCGTCGCGTTTTTTCTTGTCGATGGAAGATAACCTCATGCGGATCTTTGGTGATCCTGAGCGCAACAAAGCGATGTTGGCGCGTGTCGGCATGCAGGAAGGGGAAGTCATCGAGTCAAAGATGCTGACGCGTCAAATCGAAAAAGCGCAGCGTAAAGTCGAGGCGCACAACTTCGATGCCCGTAAAAATCTTCTCGAGTACGATGACGTTGCAAACGAGCAGCGCGTGGTGATTTACGAGCAACGCAACGGCATCATGAGTGAAACCGACCTGTCTGATGCGGTCGTCGGCATTCGCGAAGAAGTGCTGACCGGCGTGGTGGAGGAGTATTTACCGCCCGGCGCGACCGACCAGCTCTGGGAGCCTGACACGCTTGATCAAGTGCTGCTTCAGGAGTTTGGTACACGTTTTAAAATCGAACAGTGGCTCAGTGAAGACAAGCAGGCGAAGTCCGTTGATGTGTCACAGAAGGTGATCACCGAACTCGATAAGGACTACGAAGAAAAGGTGACCAACATCGGCGAAGAACCGATGCGCAATTTTGAAAAAGCCATCATGCTTCAGCAGCTCGATAATCACTGGAAAGAGCACCTCGCGGCGATGGATCATCTCCGCCAGGGTATTCACCTGCGTGGTTACGCGCAAAAGAATCCTAAGCAGGAATATAAACGCGAAGCGTTTACGATGTTCAGTAACATGCTGGATCGCTTTAAGCGCGACGTCACAAGCATTCTGTGCCGAGTGCAAATTCAAAGCCCAGAAGAAGCGGCCGCAGTCGAAGCACGACGCAAAGCGCAGCAAGAAAGAGAGACCATTCAGATGCGGCATGACAAAGCAGGTCAGCGTCAACAACGTGATGACAATGCCGAGCCGTTCGTGCGCGAGGGGCGCAAAGTCGGTCGCAATGAGCCGTGTCCGTGTGGTTCAGGTAGAAAATACAAGCAGTGCCACGGTCGGCTGACCTAACCACGCAACGCGTGGTCGCGGCGGTACTTGAACGCGACGGTCAGGTATTCGTTCAGCAGCGTCAGCCCGGCAAGCACATGGCGGGCTTGTGGGAGTTTCCGGGCGGCAAGATCGAAGCGGGCGAAGCGCCTTGGCCGGCGCTTCAACGCGAGCTGCTCGAAGAACTGGGCATTCACGCGGAACGCGGCGAGCCGCTAATCGCCCTGTCACATACCTATCCAGATCGTAGAATACTGCTGGATGTCTGGCGTGTAACGGCCTGGCGCGGCGATCCGCAGGCGGTGGAGGGGCAGGTGATTGCCTGGCCGACTTCCGCGGAGCTTGCCAATCTGCCGCTGCTGCCTGCCGACTGGCCGGTGTGCCACGCACTGTCCCTACCGCATCGGGTACTTGTCACGCCGAACTGTCAGAGCGAACAACCCGCCCACCTCGAGACGTTTTTGCGCACACTCGAGCAGGTGGTTGTCGCTCGCAAACTGACCCTGTGTATTCTTCGCCAAACTAACTTGTCTGATGCGTGTTACGGGGAGCTCGCGACCGAGGCCCAAGCCTTACTGGCTGCGCACGGCGTGGCGCTTATCCTGCACGGCGGGCCTCACCGATTCGAACTGGCTGAGTCCCTGAGCGGTCGTTTGCACTTGCCCGCGCGATACGCCGCCCACGTCCCCCAGTTACGCTCGCTACGATTATCGATGAGCTGTCACACGCTCGATGAGCTGCGCGCCGCGTACGAGAATAAGTGTGAGTTTGCGTTGCTCGGCGCTGTCTTGCCGACACCCACCCATCCGGGTGGCCAGACTCTTGGATGGCGTGGTTTTCGTGAGCGGGTCCAAGCGGCCAATGTGCCGGTGTATGCCATTGGCGGAATGCAAAGCAAGGATGTTGTGCGCAGTCGCTTAGAGGGCGCGCAAGGCATTGCAGCGATCAGCGCCTTTTGGCCGGCTGTGGGCAAATAGTCCGATTGGGGCTCAGCGCGGGGCGCCTATTTAGGTTCGCGTGACCGATACATCACGTAGGGACTTTTGGCTTTGCGAATACCGGTCCGGACAGCGCACCGTGCGGCCGCTGTTGAAGTCAGGAATCACCATATCACGCGAGTGAAAATCGATGCGGCTGGCGTGTTCAGTGATGGGGCCTTGCGTCCAGCCGTCGGCGCACCCTGTTAGACACAGTGCACAGAAGATGACGAAAATCGATTTTGCTGCAGCCATGAGTCGCTTTGACCGCACGGTTATCTTTTTGTTCATCGTTTTGTGAACTTTTTAAATGGCGGTGCCGATCCAGCGCCCGTTGCGTAATGCGCGGCGCGGATTAGCCTGTCGTCGAGCGCCGGAATCCGCTGGACCGTGCTCGTTTTACGGCGATCGGAAAGTGGCAAAGCCGCGCGTGGGATACGGCGACGGCACTGTTATTGTTATAAAAAACAATTGTTTAACTTGGGTCGATCCAGCGGATGTGCGCGGCACTCTCGTCCGCATCGTGGTGGATGCGGATCAGGTAATGCTGGGTGAGTCGTCGTAGATGCGGTGTTCTTCGTCGAACCAATCACCAAGATCGATGAGTTGGCATCGTTCGCTGCAAAAAGGACGATAGGCGTTGGCGTCCGAAAATTCACTAGGTGCCTGACAGTGAGGACAGGCAACTTGAGGAGGCGAGGGAGATGTGGACATGGCTAACCGCAGCAGGTCAAAAGAAACGGTACATCGTCCGTGCATTGCGTGGGGCGACTGTCGACGTCGGAGAACTCATAAAATCGCACCGTAAAACGGTGCGCGCTGCCACTTATTTCCGGGTACATATTCGTGCGGTCCGGTAACGTCACGCGCAACATCTGACAACTGATGCCGCGCCCGAGCACATGCTGATACATACCCGAGCGCGCCAGTTCCTCTTTGGGCTGGTTGCTCTCACGTAACAACCACAGCACGCGGTCGACGCCATCGCGCAAGGGTGCCAGCGTTTTCATCCACGTATTGAAGTCGGATTCGCGCTGTTTTTGTGGCAGGCCCAGCCAATGTTTGTAATCCGGGAGATCGAATTCGCACGTGCCGCCTGGAATGGCACTGCGATGTTTGATCGCGTTGAGAAACATGCTGTCACGCAGCGTGCTGGTGGCGCTGGCATTGCTCGTGTCGAGGCGGCCGCGAAGTTTATCGAGATCCGCTAATAGTGCGTCGAGTCGCGAAGAATCAACGCCCGGCTGGCTCGAATATTTTTGGAAATCGGCGGTTAGGCGTTCAAGCTCTTTGACAATCTCTTGGCGAATGTCGCCACGGCCTAAAATGGCCAAAATGTCGAGCAAGCTCGATACGGTGGCGCGACCGTCCCAGGCCGAATCGCCTGTGGCGTGGTGAGCGGTCTGTTTGAACAAAAAATCAAGCCGCAAAAACATCCTCAGCCGCTCATTGAGTGGCTGTTCATACGTCACGCCATTGGCGGAGAGCATGGATTGTATTTCGGCGGTTGACCGCATTGATCAGCCTTTGCGTTTGCAGTGTGGCCCTTCCCACAAGAAGTATACGGTAATTGCAAGACCTCAACTACCGGCGAACCTGTGGGTATTTATTCAGTGTTTTTGACGTCGGCGAGCGCACAATAACACCGATGCAAGGCATACACTTGTGGAAGTAACGCCTCAATGGATGCGTTATTGTCAATCACATCGTCGGCCGCCGCGAGCCGCGTTTGGCGGTCGATCTGAGCATCGATAATGCGTTTGGCGGATTCGGGGGTTTCATTATCGCGTTCGCACAGACGTCTAATTTGGGTCGACACCGCGCAATCCACAATTAACACACGGTCGAGTTGCTCCTGCCAACCACCTTCCACCAACAGTGGAATATCGAGTAAATGATACGGTCCTGGCGCTGAATTGCTGCGCTGAAGCAAGGTCGAGCCGATCATTGGATGCAATAGCGCATCGACTCGTTCTTTTTCCGCGGGATCGGAAAATATGATGTCTCTCAGTTGCTTACGGTTTAGCTGGCCGTCGTCGGTGAGAATATCAGGACCGAATAAGTCCACCACGCCGTGCAGCCCGGGCGTGCCGGGCAGCACCACGTCTCGTGCAATTCGATCGGCATCGATAACCGTGATACCCAGAAACTCAAACAGTTTGGCGACACTGGATTTGCCGCTGGCGATACCGCCGGATAAGCCCACTCGCAGCGACATGAGTTACTCAAGGCCCGCGATGCGCGCGTAGAACGCGAGCAGCGGTTCACCAAACATCAACGCCACCCATCCCGCCGCGGCAAGATAGGGGCCAAACGGAATGGGCACTTCGCGGCCATGACGCGCTAATACGATCAACGCGATCCCTACCACGGCGCCGACGACTGCGGACAACAGAATAACCATAGGTAAGTACACCCATCCCAGCCAGGCACCCAGTACGGCGAGCAATTTGAAATCGCCATACCCCATGCCTTCTTTGCCGGTCGCCAGTTTAAACAGTTGGTATACCGACCAAAGACTCAGATAACCGGCGGCGGCACCCATGATCGCGTTGGTGGGAGAAATGAACAGCCTCTGGGCATCGACCTCGCCGTGCCACAACGTGAGGAGCAGTCCCAGCCACAACAGGGGCTGCGTGATACTGTCCGGCAGCAACTGCGTGTCGAAGTCGATGCCGCTCAACGCAATAAGCGCCCAGGTAAGCGCGATGGCGGCCAGAGCTTCGACGCCGGCCCCGAAACGCCAGGCTACAAGCGCCGTTGCGATGCCGGTAAATAACTCAACCAGAGGATACCGTATCGAAATGGGTGTTCGGCAGTTTGCACATTTCCCGCGTAAAAACAGATAGCTGACGACTGGGATGTTCTCGAGCGCGGTGATCATGTGCCCGCAATGGGGGCAGGCGGAGCGGGGCACGACCAAGTTGTAAGGCGTTTGCTCGGGCGGCGTTTCACCGCGCAGCGCAGCGCATTCGGCCTCCCATTCGCGTTTCATCATGATGGGTAGTCGATGGATCACCACATTGAGAAAGCTGCCCACCAACAAGCCGACCAGACCGGCCACCACGATAAAGGTCGTCGGGCTTTGCTGCATGAGTTCAAGCATGAATGTCCTTTAGGATGTAGCGATGTGCGAGAGCATGTCGTTGCGTGGGACAACCCTCAACACTGGAAGGCTGATCGGCGATTGTTTCCGCGCCGTCAATCGCCATTACTCGCCGCGCATGGGCAGGGCTGATCGACGCGTTAAACCATCACGATACGAATGTGCGTCCTGCCTGATGCGTCCCACTTGCGCTGGATCTGGGGTGGGCGTGCGTTTAGCTGACCACCGAACCCATTTTGAAGATCGGTAGGTACATGGCCACAACCAAGCCACCGACGAGAATCCCGAGTATCGACATGATGAGCGGCTCCAGTAGGCTGCTCATGCTGTCGACCAGGTTATCCACCTCGGCTTCGTAGAAATCCGCTACTTTGCCCGACATCTCGTCAAGTGAACCCGATTCCTCACCGATCGCGATCATCTGCGTCACCATATTGGGAAAGAGCTCAGTGTCTTGCATAGCGCGCTGCAATCGCTGTCCGGTTGCCACTTCGTCACGAATCTCGTAGGTCGCCGATTCAAACACAATGTTACCGGTTGCCCCAGCGACCGAATCCATGGCTTCGACCAGCGGCACACCAGCGGCGAACATGGTCGATAGCGTACGCGCAAACCGAGCGATTGCTGCTTTGTTCAATATTTGGCCGACAATAGGCAGCTTGAGAATGATGCGGTCGAGCAAATGGCGAAACTTACGCGAGCGTTTCTTGGTGTAAATGAATGCCCCCGCAATGGCGCCAAGACCGATCACAATCATCCAGCCTTTCGTCCGCACAAATAGCGACATATTAATCACGGTTTGAGTGAACGATGGCAGGTCAGCACCGAAACCCGAAAACAGGCTCTCGAACTGAGGAATAACGAAAATCAACAAAATGGTGGTAACGATAATGGCGACGAGCACCACGGCGATCGGATAGAACAGCGCTTTCTTAATTTTGGCTTTAATCGCTTCCGTTTTTTCTTTATAAGTGGCGACCTTATCGAGCAAGGTTTCCAACGCACCGGCTTGCTCACCGGCGCCCACCAGGTTGACGAACAGGTCGTCGAAATACAGAGGATGACGTGCGAGACTGTCGGCCAGACTCGTACCGCCCTCAACCGACGTTTTAATATCCAACACCAGTTCTTGCATGGCACGGTTTTCATGGCCGTTGCCGATTATCTCAAATGCCTGCACGAGCGGCACACCCGAAGCCATCATGGTGGCCAGCTGGCGGCTGAAGATAGCGATGTCGGTGGTCGTAATCTTACCGCCTTTGAATAAAGTCGACTGCTTCTTGATCTTGACGGGCACCAATCCCTGTCGACGCATTTCCGAGCGCACGGCGGCTTCGCTGGCGGCCACCAGTTTGCCTTTCACGCGCTTGCCGCGACGGTCGGTGCCTTCCCATGAAAACGGAATCTGTTTAGTTGCTGCTGTATCGGACATAGTCGGGGCCTTCTGCTGCCGGTTAGCGCGCTCGATTAATGCTCGAGCGTGACGCGGTTAATTTCTTCAAGACTGGTAATGCCTGCGCGCACCTTTTCGAGTGCGGAGCGTCGCAGGTCCCAAATGCCTTCCTTGTCACTCTGGTCGGCGATTTGCTGTGCATTACCGCCTTCCATGATGATGCGGCCCATTTGTTCGGACACTTCCATCACCTGATAAATACCGACGCGGCCTTTGTAGCCGTCGGAACACTGACTGCAGCCTACC
Organism: Pseudomonadota bacterium; assembly: GCA_039028935.1. Lineage (NCBI taxonomy): Bacteria > Pseudomonadati > Pseudomonadota > Pseudomonadota bacterium. The sequence goes on from JBCCHD010000030.1 coordinate 45,443, forward strand.
GGTCCGTTGACAGTAATGCCTTCGTCGATTTCTTCCTGAGTGAATCCTTCCTGGAGCAGCGCTTCCTGCGGAATTTCTTTGGTTTCTTTGCAGTTGTTGCACAAACGCCGGGCCAATCGTTGAGCGATAATCAGACTCACCGAAGTCGCAATGGCGTACGGCTTAACCCCCATGTCGACCAAACGCGTAAGCGTTTTTGGGGCGTCGTTCGTGTGCAGTGTGGACAACACTAAGTGACCGGTTTGGGCAGCCTTGATCGCGATCTCGGCGGTTTCCAAATCACGAATCTCACCCACCATGATGACATCCGGATCCTGACGCAAGAACGCTTTAAGCGCCGAGGAAAACGTGAGGCCAACTTTGTTGTTCACATTGACCTGGTTGATGCCAGGCAAGTTGATTTCGGCCGGGTCTTCCGCGGTCGAAATGTTACGGTCTTCGGTGTTGAGAATATTCAGTCCGGTATAGAGCGATACGGTTTTACCACTACCGGTTGGTCCGGTGACCAAAATCATGCCGTACGGTTTGGCAAGATTGTCCATGTAGATTTTCTTTTGAAACGCTTCATAGCCCAACGCGTCGATACCCAACTTGGCGCTGCTCGGATCGAGAATACGCATTACGATTTTCTCGCCAAACAGCGTGGGGCAGGTGCTCACGCGAAAATCGATGGCTCGATTCTTGGATAGCTTCATTTTGATGCGGCCATCCTGTGGCACGCGGCGTTCGGCAATGTCCAGCCGTGACATCACTTTTAGTCGAGCGCAAAGCTTGGTGGCCAGTCCAACGGGTGGCGTCGCCACTTCTTTGAGAATGCCGTCTTGGCGTGTGCGAATACGGAACGTCTTTTCGTAGGGCTCAAAGTGAATATCGGACGCGCCTTTCTTGATCGCGTCGAGCAGTACTTTGTTGACAAAACGCACAACCGGCGCATCGTCGACATCGTCGCGAGTAATGCCCTCTTCGTTTTCATCTTCGCCGCTGGATACCTCGAGGTTTTCGAGATCGAAGTCGTCATCGGCAAACGTGTCAAACGAACTGGCGTCGAGTGCTTCAATGGCGGCACTGACCCGCTCATTGAGTTTGTCGTCTTCCACGACCACGGCCTCAACGGAATAGCCCGTGGCAAATTTAATTTCATCGACCGCCTGCAAGTTGGTGGGGTCGGACACCGCGACATAGAGTCGCTTGCCGCGCAGACTCAACGGCAGCACGCGGTGCTTCGTGAGCAGTGGTTCGCTGACCAGTCGCACCACATCCATGTCAACATGCATGGCGGCAAGATCAAGCACCGCGACGCCAAATTCGCTGGAGGCGGCGAGCGCGATTTCTTTTGCGCTGGCCAGTTTGTTTTCAACCAAATGGTTGACGAGCGACATCTTGGATTCGCGCGCCTTTGTTTTGGCTTCGATTGCGACTTCTTCGCTCAGGATTCCATCCTGAACGAGGCGGCGCGGCAGGCCGCTCAACGAGGCTTTGGTTGCTGTGACTGCCATGTACTACCCGTGGTGTGAGGTGTCGGTTCCGCAATGCGGCGAAAGCTATTGATAATACCCAATATTACCGGTCAATTGGGGCTTATGACAAAGTATCTTATCAGCAAAAAATCCCGGTTTTCCGGGCGTGGATCACAGTTGCGGTGGAAAACCGTTACGGAATGTTACGCCCGTTATTTGATGCGCCGCATCATGGGCGCGCGACGCTGGGGGCGTGCTCACGACTCAACGCGTGACGGGCGCACAGCGACATGCGCGGCGTTTGAACACGGGTGGTCCGTTGGGGGGGTATGCGAACCGCATGGCGGGCGGCTATAGACAGGGCGGCGCAAACCGGTAAATGACCTGAAACGTCGGGTTTTTCGGTCGTTTTTACGCGTCGGATTCGGCCCGGTCAGCGCAGAACGACGATGAGTATTACGGGGTCTTGCAGGATTTGGGCACGAATCGGGTTGGGAACGTGTCGACCTCGCAGCTCCACTTCAATCCGGTGGGCC
>JBCCHD010000031.1 GCA_039028935.1 Pseudomonadota bacterium
GAGGAATGCTACGTAAAACCGAGACGCCGGCAAGAAATAGAGCAAACAACAACGTCCTCGGATCTACTGACTAGAGGGGGGCCGCATGGCCCTTTTTTTGTCTCTGGAGGCAGAACGAATGAGCCGAAGGGCGCGACAACTGATTGATTTGCTTGAGCCTACGGTAGAAGCCTTAGGGTATGAGCTTGTTGATCTAGAGTTTAATAGCAGCGCGCGCCACGGATTGTTGCGGTTGTATATCGATGGCCCGGAGGGCATCACGCTCGACGATTGTCAGGCGGTGAGCCACCAGGTCAGCGGTGTGTTGGATGTGGAAGATCCGATCAAAACTGAGTATGACCTGGAAGTGTCGTCGCCGGGCCTTGATCGCATCTTGCGCACGCTGGCGCACTACGAACAGTTTTTGGGCTTTGCCGTCAATGTGCGGCTGAAGCGGCCCGAGCAGAATCGGCGCAAAGTCAGTGGCGTGTTGCATGCCACCGATGAATCATCGATCACGCTCGAGGTGGATGGCGAGACAATGGTGTTTCGTCGCGACAATATTGAGAAAACCCGGCTGGTGCCGGTGTATGACGCATAACGCAATGGTGTTGGCATGAACAAAGAAATCCTGTTAGTCGCAGACGCAGTATCGAATGAGAAAGGCGTCGACAAGGAGATCATTTTCGAGGCAATCGAAATGGCGTTGGCTTCGGCTACGCGCAAACGGCACGGCGAGGACATCGACGTGCGTGTGGCGATCGATCGCGAAACAGGCGGCTACGAAACTTTCCGCCGCTGGCTGGTGTTTGCCGATGACTCCACCGAGCTCGAAACGCCCGACCGTGAGCTACGGCTTGAGGACGCGGTGGAGTACAACGCCGACACGGCGCCTGGCGAATATGTCGAAGAACCCATGGAATCGGTGGAGTTTGGTCGCATCGCGGCGCAAACCGCCAAACAGGTCATCGTTCAGAAAGTGCGCGAGGCAGAACGTGCGCAAGTCGTTGAGTTATTCAAAGACCGCGAAGGCGAGCTGTTGAGTGGTATTGTCAAACGCGTCGATCGCAACGGTGCCTACATTGATCTTGGCGGAAACGCCGAGGGATTTATTCCGCGCGAAAATCTGATTCCGCGTGAAGCCATTCGCACCAACGATCGTGTTAAAGGTCTGCTGCGTGAGGTGCGATCGGAGATTCGCGGTCCGCAGCTGTTCATGACGCGCACATCGCCGGAGTTCTTGGTTGAGCTCTTTAAGATCGAAGTGCCCGAAGTGGGGCAAGGCTTAATCGATATTTTGGGCGCGGCACGTGATCCTGGCAATCGTGCCAAGATTGCCGTGCGCACCAATGATAATCGTATCGATCCGGTGGGCGCGTGCGTGGGTATGCGAGGTTCTCGAGTTCAGGCGGTATCTAATGAGTTGGCCGGCGAGCGAGTAGACATCATCCTCTGGGACGAAAACCCCGCTCAGTTTGTGATTAATGCCATGTCTCCGGCCGAAGTGTTATCGATCGTTATGGACGAAGAAAAACACTCGATGGACATTGCGGTGGAAGAAGATCGCCTCTCGCTTGCGATCGGCAAGGGCGGCCAGAATATCCGTTTGGCCAGTGATCTCACGCAATGGGACCTTAAAGTCATGACTGAGGCCGACGCGGAAGAAAAATCCGAATCGGAGATGCAAGCGCTGGTTGAACTGTTCACAAAGCGTTTGGATGTGGACGAAGAGGTTGCCGCTATTCTTGTTCAAGAAGGCTTTTCGAGCATTGAGGAAGTGGCCTATGTGCCGACGGCCGAGCTGGTTTCGATTGAGGAATTTGACGAAGACATTGTCAATGAGCTTCGAAGTCGCGCTCGTGATGTGTTGCTGACTCAAGCGATTGTGAGTGAAGAGCAGATCGGCGATGCGCAGCCTGCGAGCGATTTGCTAGAGCTCGAAGGCATGGACGACGCGTTGGCTTACGTATTGGCAAGTAAAGGGGTGGTGACGCGCGAAGATCTCGCCGAACAAGCTGTGGACGATCTTGAAGACGTGGAATCGCTAACCCCCGAACGCGCAGCTGAACTAATTATGGCTGCACGCGCACACTGGTTTGAGGACGTCGAATAGTCGACGTGGAGTAGATTATGGCTGATGTAACGGTCACACAATTTGCGGATGTACTGAAGGTGTCGGTCGACAAGCTGCTCGAGCAGATGGCCGAAGCGGGGATCTCCGTGGACGGCGCCCAAGACACCATCAGCGAAGACGACAAAATGCAGCTTCTGACGCATTTGCGTAAGTCCCATGGTCGCAAGGGAGAGAGCGCTGCGCCGAAGAAAATCACGCTCAAGCGCAAGCAGCAAAGCGAACTCAAATTGTCGGGTGGGCAGGGGCGCGCCCGAACGGTCAATGTAGAGGTTCGCCGTAAGCGCACGTACATCAACCGTGGTGTGCTGGAAGAAGAAGCGAAGGCCAAGCAAGAAGAGCTCGACGCAGAGAGACAGAAGCAAAGCGACGCGGCCAATGCCGAAAAAGAAGCGAAAGAGCAGCGCCACCGCGAGGCCGAAGAGCGACGCCTAGCCGAAGAGCAGCGTTTGGAGCGTGAGCGTACTGAGCGCGCGGAACGCGCGGAACGCGAAGCGCGTAGCAAAGCTGAGGCCGAAGAGCGGCGTCGTGTTGAAGAAGAACGACGCAAGCAGCAAGACGCACAACGCAAGGCGCGTAAAACCGAAGACCGCAATACCAAGTACGGCCGCAAGGAATTGCATGTTGCGCGGGACAAGAGCGGTCGTCGCCGGCCGAAGAAGCCGGTGCGTCGTCGTCCGATTGCCGTTAGCGCCGAATCACAAAGTTTCGAACGACCCACGGCGCCCGTTGTGCGTGAGGTGCAGTTGGGCGAGACCATTACGGTCGCCGAACTCGCTCAAAAAATGGCAGTAAAAGCGAACGAAGTGATTAAAACCATGATGGGCATGGGCGCGATGGTTACCATTAACCAGGTGATCGATCAGGATACCGCACAGCTTGTCGTTGAGGAGATGGGCCACACGGTGTCGATCGTGAGCGACAACGTGCTGGAAGACCAGGTTGTTGAAGCCAGCCAGGCGGTGGGCGATGAAGTTGAGCGCGCGCCGGTGGTGACGGTGATGGGTCACGTAGACCACGGTAAGACATCGCTGCTTGACTATATTCGACGCGCCAAAGTGGCCGACGGCGAAGCGGGGGGTATCACGCAGCATATTGGTGCCTACCGCGTAAAAACCAGCAAGGGCGATATTGCCTTTTTGGATACGCCCGGACACGAAGCGTTTACGGCCATGCGCGCGCGCGGCGCCCAGGTAACGGACTTGGTTATCTTGGTTGTGGCAGGCGATGACGGAGTAAAACCGCAGACTATTGAGGCGATCAAACACTCCAAAGCGGCCGGCGTGCCGGTGATTGTCGCCGTCAACAAAATGGATCGCGAAGAATCTGACATGGAGCGAGTTAAAAACGAGATGTCGCAACATGAGGTGATCCCGGAAGATTGGGGTGGCGACACCATGTTTGTGCCCGTCTCGGCTAAAACGGGTCAGGGCATTGATGATTTGTTAGAGAACATTTCATTGCAGGCGGAACTATTGGAACTAACGGCCACTGCCGACGGTCCGGCGGCGGGTGTTGTGCTCGAATCGTCACTTGAAAAAGGGCGCGGGGCCGTAGCCACCGTACTCGTCAGCCGCGGCATGCTCAAAGTGGGCGACACGCTACTTGCCGGAACCGAATTTGGTCGTGTGCGTGCGATGTTTGATGAGTTGGGTAAGCCGATCAAAGAGGCCGGCCCGTCCACGCCGGCGGTTGTGCTTGGGTTATCGGGCACACCCAATGCGGGTGATGACATCTTGACGCTGGCCGACGACCGCAAGGCACGCGAAGTGGCACAACATCGTCAAGATAAAATGCGTGACCAGAAACTGGCCAAGCAAAGCGCATCGCGCCTTGAAGATGTGTTCTCGCAGATGACACAGGGCGAACGTGAGAGCGTCAACCTGGTCATTAAGGCGGACGTACAGGGCAGTGCGGAGGCCTTGCGCGATGCACTGATGCGGCTCTCGCAGGAAGATGTTGAAGTGAAGGTGGTACTCAGCGCTGTCGGTGGGATCACGGAGTCTGATGTCAATCTCGCGGCTGCGTCGAATGCGATCATTATTGGTTTCAATACGCGTGCCGATACTGCTGCGCGCACAGTGATCAAAGAATCGGGTGTTGATCTTCATTACTACAGCATCATTTATGAAGCGATCGATGAAGTGAAACGAGCCATCAGCGGTAAGATGGCGCCCGAGATCAAGGAACAAATTGTCGGTTTGGCCGAGGTTAAAGAGGTGTTTTCATCGCCGAAACTTGGACAGGTGGCGGGATGTATCGTGTCTGAAGGCTATGTGCGCCGCAGCTTTCCGATTCGAGTGTTGCGCGACAACGTGGTGATTTATGAAGGCGAACTGGAGTCGCTGCGCCGCTTTAAAGATAACGTCAACGAAGTACGTTCGGGCACCGAATGCGGTATCGGCGTGAAGAACTACAACGATGTGCGCGTGAACGATCAAATCGAGTGTTTCGAACGCATCGAGGTCGCGCGCGAAATTTAGACGCGGCGTTTGGCATGCCCAAAGAGTTTCATCGCAGCGAACGTGTTTCCGAGCTTCTCCATCGCATGGTGAGCGAGGTCGTGCGCGATGAGGTTCACGACCCGCGCGTCAAGCTGGTTACGATCACTGATCTTCAGCTCAGTCGCGACCTAACCGTGGCAAAAATCTACTTTACGTCGCTTGACGATACGGCGGATCTGGATGAGTTGGCCGATGTGCTGCAAAAGGCCGCTGGTTTTATCCGCAGTCGGGTTGGGCGAGAGATACGGTTGCGCACCACTCCCGAGCTACGCTTTTTCAAGGACGATATCGAACTGCGCGGCCGCGCGATGAGCGCAATGATCGACCGGGCGGTATCTCAGGACGATGCGCGTCGGCCTTCTGGCTCAGACGACGAGTCGATCGACTAAGTACAGGACCGTCTCATGGGGCGTCGCAAAGGGCGTAGTGTCAACGGTATTTTGCTACTCGACAAGCCGAGTGGTCTGACCTCGAACCGGGCGCTTCAACGAGCCAAAAGCCTTCTTTTCGCCAGTAAAGCCGGCCACACAGGTAGTTTGGATCCGTTGGCGAGTGGCTTATTGCCCCTGTGCTTTGGCCACGCCACAAAAGTCTCCGGTTACCTACTCAACGCTCACAAAACCTATGAAGTAAAGGCTGCGTTTGGCACGCGAACCGATACCGCCGACGCCGAGGGTGAGGCGGTAGAGACCAGTGATGCACGACCAACGATGGATCAGATCGATGCCGTCTTGCCACAGTTCTTAGGCCCTCAACAACAGATCCCACCCATGTATTCGGCGCTCAAACATGAGGGTCGGCGTCTGTATAAGCTCGCTCGCGAGGGCAAAGTGGTCGAGCGACCTCCTCGAGCGATCACCGTGCTCTCGCTAGAGCGATTATCGTCGACCGAGGGCCAGATGGCGCTTCGCGTGCAGTGCTCCAAGGGCACGTATATTCGCACGCTGGTTGAGGATATTGCCGAGGCGCTGGGCGCGCTGGCCCATGTCATCGTCCTGCGCCGTACGGCCGCTGGCCCGTTCTCGGCCGCGGAACTGGTGACGCTCGAGCAAATCGAGACGGTGGTAGATGAACACGGGCCTGAGAGCGCGGACCAGTGGCTTTTGCCCATTGATCGGGCACTGCAGGATTGGCCGCGCGTTCAGCTGGATTCGGATACCGGGTTTTATTTGTTAAACGGGCAGTCGGTGCAGGCCCCCGATGCGCCGTCACGCGGGGATGTCCGCGTTTACGTTGAGGGTAAGGGCTTTGTTGGCCTTGGGAAAATGCTGCCGGATGGGCGGGTGGCACCACGGAAGCTTTTCCACTAAATACGCCCTCAAAAAGGCCAAATATTTGCTCGAATTTTGCCCAAAATGGCTTGTTACCACAGGGTGGCTGCGGGTACAATGCGCGCTGCCAAAAAGGGTTTAAATAGAGAGATTTAGAGGAAAGACCGACATGCCGCTTTCAACCGAGCAAAAAGTAGGAATCATCGAAAAGCATTCACGTGGCACCGCCGATACCGGCAGTCCCGAAGTGCAAGTGGCGCTGCTGTCAGCCCGTATCAACGGACTGACCTCGCACTTTGCCCACAATAAAAAAGACCACCATTCTCGACGTGGCCTTCTTAAAATGGTTAACCAGCGCCGCAAGTTGCTGGACTACCTCAAAAAGAAAGATCTTAAACGCTACCAGGACCTCATTAAGGAACTGGGCTTGCGCCGATAATTCTCCTCGACAGCAGCGTGTTGAAAAACGTTCAGGGGAGAATCGCGCATGACGCTAAGCGTTGTGTCGATTCTAAACCAAGTTATTAGCCAATAGCGTCATCGCGGTCGGTAGAGACGGTGATGACTGAGCTTTATTCAACATGCTGCTCGTCCGGGTACTTTAATCCATCGTTACAAACCAAGGGGTTTAGGGGCGGTTAGTTGTGACTATTCATAAGCAAGAATTCATGTACGGTGACCAGAAGGTCACGATCGAAACGGGCGAGATTGCCCGTCAAGCTAGTGGTGCGGTGGTGGTGTCGGTTGGCGACACGGCGCTGCTCGTTACCGCAGTCGGTAGACGCGAAGCTGATCCAGGTCGATCGTTCTTCCCGCTGACCGTGAACTATCAAGAGAAAACGTATGCCGCCGGTAAAATACCAGGTGGCTTTTTTAAACGCGAAGGACGGCCATCGGAAAAGGAGACGCTGATCTCGCGCCTCATCGACCGACCCATACGACCGTTGTTTCCAAAAGGGTTTAAAAACGAAGTACAAGTGATTGCGACCGTCATGTCGCTCGATCCCGAAGTGGACGCTGATATTCCGGCGATGATTGGGTGCTCGGCGGCACTGGCTATTTCTGGTATGCCGTTTGCAGGTCCAATTTCTGCTGCTCGAGTGGGCTATAAAGACGGTGACTATGCACTCAACCCAACGCGCACGTGGCTGGCAGATTCCGATCTTGATTTGGTGGTTGCCGGCACCGAAGGCGCTGTGCTGATGGTCGAGTCCGAGGCAAACATTTTGTCTGAAGACGTTATGCTGGGTGCCGTGGTTTACGGTCACGAGCAGATGCAGGTAGCGATTGCGAACATTAACGAATTGGTGGCTAAAGTCGGTACGGAGTCTTGGGGCTGGGAAGCACCAGAAGAAAATACGGCGCTCAAGGAATTAGTGGCAGCCAAGGCCACCGAAGGCCTGTCCGCCGCCTACGACATCTCTGAAAAGATGGCGCGTCAGGACAAAGTCCATGAAACCAAGGCGGCCGTGATGGACGCGTTGGCCGGTGGCGATGAGCCAGAGTACAGCGCCGACGAAGTAGGCGGCATGCTCAAGTCGTTGGAAAGCGACATTGTTCGAAACCGCGTGTTGGACGGACAGCCTCGGATTGATGGTCGCGACACGACCACCGTTCGGCCGATTAATGTTCGTGTTGGCGTACTGCCGCGAACACATGGCTCGGCACTATTTACCCGCGGCGAGACGCAGGCGATTGTTGCCACCACGCTCGGTACCGGTCGAGATGCGCAGATTATTGATGCATTGGAAGGCGAGTACAAAGAGCCCTTTATGCTTCATTATAACTTTCCGCCGTTTTGTGTCGGGGAGACCGGTTTTATGTCTGGGCCGAAGCGTCGCGAAATTGGCCACGGCAAACTAGCCAAGCGCGGCATTGCTGCGGTCATGCCGGATATGGAAGCGTTTCCCTATGTGATTCGGGTGGTGTCTGAAATCACTGAATCGAACGGTTCAAGTTCTATGGCGTCGGTTTGTGGTACAAGTTTGGCGCTAATGGATGCGGGTGTGCCGACCAAAGCGCCGGTGGCCGGCGTGGCAATGGGCTTGGTGAAAGATGGCGATCGGCATCAAGTGCTGACAGACATCTTGGGCGATGAAGACCACCTGGGCGACATGGACTTTAAAGTAGCCGGTACGGACGACGGTATTACCGCACTTCAGATGGACATTAAGATTCAAGGTATCACCCAGGACATCATGTCTACCGCATTGGCCCAGTCACGGGACGCTCGTCTGCATATTCTTGACAATATGAAGCAGGTTATCGCTGAGCCTCGCGCTGAAATGTCAGATTGGGCACCCACCATTATCTCGATGAAGATCGATCCTGAGAAGATTCGGGATGTGATCGGTAAAGGGGGTGCGGTGATTCGCGCCATCACCGAAGAGACGGGTGCAACGATCGACATTGATAACGACGGTACGGTTCGAATAGCGTCTGTTGAGGGCGCGTCAGGTCGAGAGGCGGAACGCCGCATTAAGCTCATCACAGCGGAAGTCGAAGTGGGTAAGATCTACGATGGCAAAGTCGCTCGTCTAATGGACTTTGGTGCGTTCGTGACGATCTTACCGGGCAAAGACGGTTTGGTGCACATTTCGCAGATTTCCGAAGAGCGCGTCGAGAAGGTCAGCGACAAACTCGCTGAAGGCGACGAGATTAAAGTGAAAGTGCTTGAGGTGGATCGTCAAGGTCGAATTCGGTTGAGTATGAGAAACCTCGACGCCGAGGAATGATCAGCATCGCGCTGACTGTTTGCCACGAGCGTTGATCGTTGTGGTGATGCTCAAGCAGGCGATGCCGTCTGTCTTGGAAAAAAAAACCGGGCTTCGCCCGGTTTTTTTATGGTTGGTCAACGGAAGAATCAGTCGCGTTCGTCCCGCTTGCGCTCGGATTCTTGCGGACCGGTGAAGGTCTTGAGGAGTTCTTCTTGAGCCGATTTCCAAAACGACAAATTTTTCTTGGCGATATCGGTCACAACACTGATCGGGTCGACGCCAACGACGTTTTTGAGTCGGGAGCGTATCTGTTGCTGCTGTCCCATGAAGAGTTTGAGGCTCTGTTCCATATAGCTGCTGACCATGCCTTGCATGTTGCCACCATAGGAGCGAATAATTTGGGACAGAAAATCGCGGCTGAATATGGGCTCCCCGCTGGCTTCTTGTTCGCTGATCACCTGCAGCAAAATGCTGTGCGTGATGTCTGCCTGGGACTTTTTGTCTATGACGACAAAATCGACCTTTTCGAGCACGAGGTTTCGAATGTCGGCAAGTGTGATGTAACGGCTTTCTTCGGTGTCGTACAAGCGTCGGTTTGGATATTTTTTAATAATTCGTGATTCGCTCATAAACTTTGAACCCTGTGAATAGAGGCGATGAGAATGCTGCACTCTGCGGTGTTGGTCAGACCGCACTGCGACAATTTGTGTAATGGAGGTAGTGTAACTGGCGGCGATGTTGCTTTGCAATTTGTACCGCTATTGACTCATTCTAATGTGACTTTTTCTTTTCCAGACAATTGATTAGGTTCCCAGTGCTCAATTGCATAAGACCAGATATCACGCACTGCAGCGCGCCGCAGCGCGGAGGGAATGCCGAGCCCTAGAAGTGCCAATGCGTCGCACAAATGCTGCGCTGCTCGACGCGTTTGAAGTGACGGCGCCGCCGTTTGTTTGGAGAGCTTTTCGCCTGACGAATTCACGATGACAGGGATATGCATCCAGTCGGGTTGCGTCTCACTGAGGTGTCGACGCAGTACGATTTGTCCGGCGGTTTCGTGCAACAAATCGATCCCTCTCACCACTTCGGTAATGCCCTGATCGAGGTCGTCAACCGTGACCGCAAGCTGATAGCTGGGTAAATCGTCTTTTCGCCAAATTACAAAATCGCCTTGGTCGCGACCAAACGTAATGCATTGTTCACCTTGTAGCGCATCCGAGAAAAACAGCGTATCGGTGCCGGCGTTAAGCCGATGATTGCACGATTCATCGGGGTTCGGTGGTTGGCCAAGGCAGGTGCCCGGATACACCGACTCGGGGCCATTTTGAGCGGCGATCGCTTGTTGAATGTCGCGTCGACTGCAGCGGCAGCGATAGGCGGTTTGTTGTTGGTTTAGTGCATCGACCACACTGCGATAGCGTTCGATCCTGTCACGTTGGTAGACAACCGAGCCGTGCCATTCGAACCCGACGGCCTCTAATGTGTGTAGAAAGGAATCGGATGCACCCGGCATCTCGCGGGGTGGGTCGATATTCTCAATGCGGAGTAGCCACTCACCTTGGGCTTGGCGCGCGCGAAGATAGCTGGCGCAGGCGGCCAGCAGTGAACCCATGTGCAAAGGCCCGGTGGGTGAAGGGGCAAACCGGCCCCGGTACGGCGTTGTTGGAGCAACAGTTGCGGCGGACACCAGCGGCGGGTGAGTGCGTGCTTAGCCGCCGAGTTGGCGCTCGCGAATCTCGTCGAGGGTTTTGCAATCGATGCACAACGTGGCAGTCGGTCGCGCCTCGAGCCGTCGAATGCTAATTTCGATACCGCATGCTTCGCAGTAACCGTAGTCGCCGGTGCCGACCATTGCGAGGGCCTCATCAATTTTCTTGATTAGTTTGCGTTCGCGATCGCGTGTACGAAGTTCGAGACTGAACTCACTTTCTTGTGTCGCACGATCGTTAGGGTCGGGGAAATTGGCGGCCTCATCTTTCATGTGGTGCACGGTACGATCGACTTCTTCCATCAGCTCGGTCTTCCACGCACGCAGAATCGTGCGGAAATGATCACGCTGTTTGTTGTTCATGAAGTCTTCGTTACGCGCTGCCTGGTAAGGCTTCACTTTGGCAGGCGCGAGCAATGCGGCACCGGTAGTGCGACGAGCCGCTGGCTTTTTGGCGGCTGGTTTCTTTGCTACGGTTTTCTTTGCCACGGTTTTCTTTGCCACCGCTTTCTTGGTAGCGGCCTTCTTCGCCGTGGTCTTTTTAGTCGCTGTTTTCTTGGCAGTCGCTTTTTTGGCCGTGGCCTTTTTTTCAACGACCTTTTTCTTTGTCACTTTTTTCTTAGCAGTTTTCTTTGCTACTTTCTTGGTCGTTTTTTTCGCGGTGGCTTTCTTGGCGGTGGTCTTTTTCGCCGCGACTTTTTTGGTCGTTTTCTTCTTGGTCGTCTTCTTGGCTACTTTCTTTTTCGTCGCCATTTTCCACCCCTTCCTAAGGTCTGCCGTGCCGGAAAAACGCTCAATTATATAGCGATATTTCCAAATGTATACAACAATTTTCGGTCAAAAATGAGGGGCAAAAGAATGCGAAAAAAGCTAATAAAATCAGCGAAGTTGGACTGGGTCTGGCGGTGTCCAGTCGGGGTGCTGCTGGCTGGCCACCACGGTGGTGTAGATGCCGCCCCGAACATAGAACTCAGCGGTCAGTCGCATGAACTTCGGTGCGCACGCGGCGGCCAAGTCGTTGAGGATCTGGTTGGTCACTGCCTCGTGAAACGCGCCCTCGTCTCGGTAGCTCCACAGATAAAGCTTTAGGGATTTCAGCTCGATACAAAGTTTATCGGGAACATACTCTAAGTGGAGCGTGGCGAAGTCGGGTTGCCCTGTTTTCGGACACACGCAAGTGAACTCCGGAATTCGCATTCGGATGGTATAATCACGCTCGTCTGAAGGGTTCGGAAACGTCTCGAGTTCCCGAGAGGGTGGTGCTGTTCCGCCGGCACCTAACGCTTCACCTGGAAAGATAGTCACGACTGTTTTGCCTCCGCGCGTCGACACAATTCGACGCGAATTTCTGATGACAGGAATAAGGCGATTACTTTACACTACAGCGATTGTTTCGACCACGATCTGGAACCTGTTTAATGCGATTGAGCAAGATAAAGCTCGCCGGCTTCAAGACGTTCGTTGATCCCACCACTGTCACTCTACCCAGCAATCTGGTCGGCGTTGTCGGCCCAAACGGGTGTGGCAAATCAAACGTTATCGATGCGGTGCGTTGGGTGATGGGTGAGAGCTCGGCGAAAAACCTCCGAGGCGACGCGATTACCGACGTCATATTCAATGGCTCGAGTTCTCGTAAGCCTGTCGGGTCCGCAACGATTGAATTGGTGTTTGATAACGCCGACGGCAAAATTGGTGGGCAGTACGCAGGTTATGCGGAAGTGTCGATCAAGCGCACCATGAGCCGTGACGGTACGTCGACGTATTTTCTGAACAATACGCGCTGCCGCCGCAAGGACATTACGCACGTGTTCCTGGGAACGGGGTTAGGTCCGCGCAGCTATTCGATTATCGAACAGGGCATGATCTCTCGCTTTGTCGAGGCGAAGCCCGACGATATGCGTGTGTATTTAGAAGAAGCGGCGGGCATTTCCAAATATAAAGATCGCCGTCGTGAAACCAACAATCGCATCCGTCATACGCGCGACAACCTCGATCGATTAAATGATCTTCGAGAGGAAGTCGATAAGCAGCTTAAACACCTTCAGCGCCAAGCCAATGTCGCTGAAAAGTATAAAACCTTCCAAGAGGAGGCGCGCTTACTCGAGGCGGAACTTCTGGCCCTGCGTTATGCGGAAATGGAAGATCGCCGTACGGCTGAAGCGAAGCTGACTCATGAAAAAGAAATGGCGCTGGAAGCGGCCGTGGCCGAACTGCGGTCGGTCGAAGCGGAAATCGAAAAGCTGCGAAGCGAAAGCGGTGAACAAGGCGATGCATTCAATGCCGTGCAGGAACGCTATTATAAAGTAGGCTCAGAAATAGCTCGACTCGAGCAAGACATCCAGCACGCGAAGGATCTCAAGCATCGCCAGCAACAGGATGTGGACAAGTCTGAGCAGGGCATCAAAGAATTTGAGGTCGAGATTCAGAGCGACGAAGAACAGCTCAAAGAGCTGGCCACCGATCTGGCTGCGATGGAGCCTGAGTGGGAACGTCTAACTCAGCTTAGCCAAACATCGGAAGCGAGCTGGCGCGATGCCGAATCGCGTATGAACACCTGGCAAGCACAATGGCAATCTGTCAGCGCAGAAAACAGCGAGGCGGTGCAACGCACGCGTGTGGAAAGCACGCGTATCGAACAGATGGATCAGCAGCTTAAAGGACTGGTCTCGCGGCAGGAGCGGGTGTCGATCGAACGCGCCGCGTTGTCGGTGGCCGACATTGTTGCCGAACTGAGTTCGTTGGATGGCAACGAAAGTGGTCTCAAAGTCAGCCTCACGCAGGCGCAAGAAGCATTGCACGTCAGCAGCGAACACATACAAAAGACACGCGAACGCGATGTAGCGCTCACCCGAGAGCTTGACGAGACGCGTGCCACACTTCAGCAGCACAAAGGTCGTCTAGCATCACTCGAGGCACTGCAGCAGGCTGCACTCGGTGGTGGTGAAGGCAAGGTTAGTCGCTGGCTCGAGAGCCAGCGACTCGACGCGCAGCCGCGTGTGGCACAAGAATTGAGCGTCGAGCCCGGATGGGAGTTGGCGGTTGAGACGGTTCTGGGTGATTACCTCGAGGCGGTTTGTGTCGATGGCATGGACAGCGTGGCAGCGGTGATCGGCAACGTTGAAGACCTAAACGTGCAGTTTGTTGATCGACATCAAGCCGTCGAGACAAAGCCCGATAGCCTCGCGCAGAAAGTCCGCGTGGGTACCGGTGTCGAGGCGCTGTTGTCGTCGGTCCGAGTCGCTCGTGATTTAAGCGACGCCTTGTCGCTCCGCGACCGTCTGACGACCGGTGAGTCGGTGGTGACACCCGACGGTATTTGGCTGACTCGACATTGGTTGCGTGTGAACCGTCAGAAGGACGCCGGGGCCGGTGTGCTGGCTCGAGAAACAGAGCTGCGGGAGGTACGCGCTACGCTTGAGGAGCTTCAACGTAAAGCGCAGCAGCTTGAAGAACAACATGAGCACGCGCGGAGTGAGCTTAAGCGGTTGGACAGCGAGCGTGACGAGCGCCAGCACGCCGTGAATAGCATTCACCGCGAACATGTCGACCTTGTCGCGCAAATCGACGCCCGCCGCTCACGGCTTGATGACATGAATGCGCGCATTGAAGCGTTGGATGTTGACGCGACGGATCTGGCGGAGTCGATCACCACGATTGATGGGCGCATTATCGAATCACGAGCGGCATTGGATACCGCCGACGCCGCGTTAAGTGAGTCAGAGGATCGTTTGCAGCGGTTAAAAGCACAGGAAAGTGGTGTTCGAGAGGAGCTGGATAGCACCCGCTCAAGTTACGAGCGCGATCGGACGGCGGCGCACAACATCGAGGTTAAAGTTGAGTCACGTCGCAGTACCCGCGATTCAGCGCAAGAGAACCTGCGGCGACTGCGTGAGCAGTTGGCGCGTTTGACCGAGCGACGCACGGAACTCATGCAGCAGCTTGCAGAGGGTGAGGCTCCCATGGCGACGCAACAAGAATCGCTCAATGGGCTACTTGAAAAGCGGTTAGAAGTTGAAAGCGAGTTGGGCGAGGTACGCAAAACACTTGAAGCGACGAACCAATCACTGCGCGAAACCGAGCAAAAACGACAGCATCGCGAACAAGACGTGACCGAGCGTCGTGAAGCGGTACAGCAAGTGCGCATTTCTGCTCAGGAGATCAAAGTTCGGCGCGACACAATCGCCGAGCGGTTTGCTGAAACAGGGCGTGATATGGCCGAGGTACGGTCTGGACTGCCCGAAGAGGCCGAACCGGAAGTATGGCAAGAAAAGACTGAAAAGATGGCCAAAAAAATTGCGCGTCTCGGTGCCATAAACCTGGCGGCCATCGATGAATTCAAAGAGCAGTCGGAGCGCAAAGAATACTTGGACGCGCAGCACGCCGATCTAGTTGAGGCTCTCGACATTCTTGAAGCGGCGATTCGCAAGATCGATGTTGAGACCCGCACACGTTTCAAAGAAACCTTCGATAAGGTGAATGATGGCTTCAAGAAGCTGTTTCCAAAATTGTTCGGTGGCGGACACGCCTATCTAGAATTGAATGACTCGGATTTGCTGACGGCGGGCGTGACGGTCATGGCGCAACCCCCGGGGAAACGCAACGCCAGTATCCATTTGCTGTCGGGTGGTGAGAAAGCGCTCACCGCGGTGTCGTTGGTTTTCTCGATTTTCGAGCTGAACCCCGCACCGTTTTGCATGCTCGATGAGGTGGACGCGCCACTTGATGATGCCAATGTTGCACGGTTTTGTAACATTCTGCGCGAGATGCAGGACAAAGTGCAGTTCATTTTCATCACACACAACAAGACCACGATTGCATTGGCCGAACAGCTTATCGGTGTAACGATGCAAGAAGCGGGCGTATCTCGCCCGGTCGCGGTGGATGTGGCGGAAGCCGTGGAGATGGCTCAGGCGGTGTAACGCAGTCCGACATGTGATGTCGTTGCGTTACACAAACAATGAGTTGTCAGTCTTTTAACGACGCGCGGTCGGCGGCGTTACGGTAGCCGGACATCAACTGTTCGGTCTAACGATTCGAGAGCGGGTTAGTGGCGTCGAGTATGGATGTGTTAGCGGTGATTAACCAAAGTCATGATACGACTTCTGTGCAACACGCGTCATATTCACTTCCAATGTAAGGCAATGGTCTGATATGAACGAGCTTCGCTGGATTCTTCTTGGCATAGGATTAGTGATCCTGGCGTTGATCTATCTATTTGGCCGAAAAAATCAGGATGAGGAGCCGTTCGAGAACGATTTGGTGCGGCATGAGCCTACGCTTGATCAGTCGTCGGGCGATGAGATTAAACCGTCAGTCCCTGTATATTCTGAACCCGATCCGGTGCCAGAGCAGGATGAGGGCGTTTACGACACGCCATCATTAGATGAGGTACTAGATGAAGCCTCGCGTCCATCGCCCACTCTGGTTGATGACGGTGTGATCACGCCGTCCGCGTCGGAAGAAATGCCATCCGAGGACGCACTGCCAGAACCCGAACGCGAGCCGGAGCCGCTGCCCGACAAAGTTATTGCGTTACACCTTATTCCAAAGACCGAGGCGATGTTTGATGGCGTTGAGTTTGTTGGGGCGCTTCAGGCAGAGGGCCTGGAATATGGCCAGTTTGATATCTTTCACCGCTATGCAGAGGACGAGGGTGGACGTCCACAGTCTCAGTTTAGTTTGGCCAACATGATCAAACCGGGCACCTTCAGTCTTGAAAATCTCGACACGCAACATTTTAAAGGTGCCAGTCTTTTCTTGGTGTTGCCGGGGCCTGAGGACGCGGTAGCGGCATTCGCGGATATGGTGGCGACGGGTCGCCGATTGGCGGCGACGCTTGGCGGGCAACTGCTCGATTCTCAAGGCACTGTTCTCAGCCGGCAAAGTGCGAGTCACCTTCGCGAAGACATCATTAATTACCAGCACGGCCTCTCCGCCGAACCCGTCGAGTAATGCTGGTGCCGCACACTTGTCAATGCGGTTAACCACAGACGCACCATGACCGTATCCGCTGCCGTTCGACGACAAGCCAAGCGTCTGCGCGAACAACTTGATCGTGCAAATCATCAATACCACGTACTAGACGATCCCGATCTGCCGGATGTGGAGTACGACCGTCTGTTTCACGAGTTGGTTGCACTTGAGGCAAAATACCCCGAGCTGATTGATGCCCAGTCACCTACGCAGCGAGTGGGGGGGGCGCCCGTCGATGGGTTCGAACAGGTTACGCATCGAGTTCCGATGCTGTCATTGGGTAACGCATTTAGCGATGAAGATGTGCATGACTTCGAGCACCGATTAATTGAACGGCTCAAAAAAGACCATGAGGCACCGTCCGACATTGAATTTGCTGCCGAGCCCAAACTCGACGGTCTGGCCGTCAGCTTACGCTATGAGAATAAACAATTTGTACAGGCCGCCACGCGAGGTGACGGTCAAACCGGTGAGGACATCACGCACAATATCCGCACGCTGAAGTCCGTTCCACTGCAATTGCCGGACAATACGCCTAATGAACTCGAGGTGCGTGGCGAAGTGTATATGCCGTTGGCCGGTTTCGAAGAAATGAACACTCGGCTCTTAAAAGATGATCAAAAGCCCTTTAAAAACCCTCGTAACGCCGCAGCGGGCAGCTTACGCCAGCTAGATCCTCGCGAAACCGCCAAGCGTCCGCTAACGATTTACGTCTATTCAGTTGGTGATGTCGCCGGATGGACCATGCCGGACAAACACAGCGACGTGCTCAAGCAGCTGTCAGAATGGGGATTCCGGGTGTGCCCGGAGAATCAAGTTGTCCAAGGTGCGGAGGGGTGTTTAGCCTTTCACGCCTCGATCTTAGCTCGACGCTCGACGCTGCCTTACGAAATCGATGGCGTTGTGTACAAGGTTAATCACTTGACGCTGCAAGAGACACTCGGATTCGTATCGCGTGCTCCGCGTTGGGCGGTGGCCCACAAGTTTCCCGCTCAGGAAGAGGTAACCACCGTGCTGGATGTCGAGTTTCAGGTAGGTCGCACCGGTGCGCTAACGCCCGTTGCGAGACTCGACCCCGTGTTTGTTGGCGGCGTTACGGTCAGCAATGCGACCTTGCACAATATGGATGAAGTGGCGCGCAAAGATGTGCGAATTGGTGACACCGTGATTGTTCGTCGTGCAGGCGATGTGATACCCGAAGTCGTCTCAGTTGTCGCCAGTAAACGACCTAAGAAAACCCAAGCGATCGTCATGCCTGAGCGATGTCCGGAATGTCAGTCGCCGGTGAATCGCGAAGAGGGTGAAGCGGTCTACCGCTGCACGGGTGGTCCCCAAGTATGTCCAGCGCAGTTTAAACAGGGGTTATGGCATTTTGGCTCTCGTCGTGCGCTTGATATTGACGGATTGGGTGACAAATTAGTCGACGCGCTGGTCGATCACCAATTCGTTACCTCTATTGATGGCCTCTTCAAACTGGAGCAAGGCCAGCTAGTCAGTCTTGATCGAATGGGGGAAAAATCAGCGCGGAAGTTGCTCGAGAGTATCGAAAAGAGCAAGAACACAACGCTGGCTCGTTTCCTATTTGGGCTCGGTATTCGTGAAGTAGGGGAGAGTACTGCTGCGGCCTTGGCCGATCACTTTGGCGATCTTGATCGCATCATGTCGGCTACAGAAGAGGCACTGATTGAGGTGCCGGATGTCGGCCCCATCGTTGCCCAACGTGTCCGACACTTTTTCGATGCGGACGCCAATGTTGCGCTTGTTAAAGAGCTCATTCGATTGGGCATGAAGTGGCCTGACCCTCAGCGCTCAACGCCAGCCAATGACAATACGGCCATCAGTGGCAAAACGTTTGTCATTACCGGTACCCTCAAAGAAATGAAGCGCGACGAAGCCAAAGCCAGAATCCTAGCCGCAGGCGGTAAAGTAACTGGAAGTGTCAGCAAAAACACCGATTTTCTCGTAGCTGGCGAAAAAGCAGGTTCCAAACTCGCCAAAGCGGAAAAACTCGGCACCATTATTCTGTCTGAAACAGAGTTATTGGATTTGCTGTATTCGTAATCTCAAACAAAACTAAATTTTCGTTTAATTTCTTAATGGGGCAAGTAAATGGGCTTGAAGCGTGAAATAGTCTCGGTAAAGGCTTGCTATATGATGATTCAACCAGTGATAAAGATTCTATTGAAACTTGGAGTATCCTTCAAAACATTTACTTCAATCGCGCAAAAAGTATATATCGACTGTGTGCTTGATGATGAAAACAATAAAGTTAGTGTTTCTGCAATTGCTGCAATGACGGGAATATCAAGAAAGAAGGTCGGAGACTTTATCGATATAGAAACGAGCGATCTATCAGAGCCGACGGACAAACTAGCAGTAGCGGTTGTAATTGACAACTGGTGGGAGCATCTCGATGAAAAAGGCGAGCCGTTACATTTGCCGATTGTTTCTGAGAGTGGTCTTGATGTAAAGACACTAATAGCAGGTGCAAAAGTTGATCTTCCATTCTCTACGGTTGTTAAATTAATAAAAAAATCGGAGCAGATTGAGATCGATGATAAAGGGTTCTTCTACCCTATCTCTCGAGAGAATGTCGATGCGCAGAAAACGACTAGTGGATCAATATTAGACTGCGCTGCTAGCGTTCATGGATATGCCGATACAATTTACAAAAATTTGTTTCCAGAGTGTTCGGAAAGAAAAGACAAGCTTTTTGAAAGAAGGGCGCGTGTTCCTCATATGTCTAAAGAAGAGTTCGCAAAATTCCAGTCTTTCTGCACCTTAAAACTTCCAGAGCTTGTTATTCAGTTTAACGAGTGGCTAGACGAAAACGTTGGGGACTGTAAGATCTCTGCCTCGCCCAATCAGGGATTCACCGGCGTGGGGATTTATGCATTCGACTATACTGAAATTAGAATCTAAACCTTCTACGACCTGTAGTAGAAAGAAAATGGCCGATCACTTATGATCGGCCATTTTCGCATAGCTTGAGAGTTGAAGAGCGCGAGAACGCTATCTATCAACCAGCCCGCTTCCTCCGCTCAAGCTGCGGATGCCAGAGCCGCCGCTCATGCTTTGCGTTCCGCTTCCGCCGCTCATACTGGCTATGCCAGAGCCGCCGCTTAGGCTATTAATCCCGGAACCACCACTTATTCGATCAACGCCAGACCCACCTGACAAGCTCAAGACTCCAGAACCACCGCTCAAGCTTTCGATTCCGCTGCCACCACTCAGGCTTGTAACCCCTGAGCCACCGCTGAGGCTCTTGACTCCAGAACCTGAACTTAGTGCTTTTACGCCAGATCCTCCGCTCAGGCTTTTGGTGCCTGAACCTGCGCTCAAGGCTTTTACGCCTGAACCTCCACTGAGACTTCTTACACCAGATCCAGAACTTAGAGCCAATACGCCGGTGTCACCTGAAATAGCTTTCAGCTGATGTCCAGATACTGCCGCTCCGGAAACTCGATTTTGTACAGCACCAACCTGGCTAGAAGTTGGGTCAGCTGCGTTAGTAGTGACTATCAGCCCTACAGAAAGAACACTTAATAGATACTTCGCTTTTAAATACATGGATATCCCCCAAAAAAAGCTCCCTCTGAATTTCTATTCCTTTTCGATGTACATGTAGACTTCGACGCCAACCTTAATTTCGGCTTTGTTTTGTTCGTCTAGGTCAACACCCTCATTTGCGGTTAAAAACTGTTCAATCGTTTCAATAAAGCGCTGACCCTTGTCTCTCATCAGCAAATTGAAATCGTCTAGAACTTTTGTATTAACCCCGATTTCTGTAAATACGTTTCTTTCGAACCTTTTAGGTTCATTGGTTGTTTCACTCATAAGGTTGTGATCCAGAGTCTCGGCAAGGCTTCCAATAATGGTTGCCAAGCGAGCCACAAATTGCGGATCTAGCCTCGATGTAACGTGCGTCCTTGTAAGTGCTCTTAAAGTCTTGTCTGGCAGTTCTTCAACAGCCTCAGACCTTAAAAGCTCGTCCAGCATCGCTCGCGGGGACATGTCCCCGCTGTAGCGCCTTACCAATTCCGAAAAGCTCGGCGTTTTTCCCTGCGGACTATCGAAATAGAGCTCGTGGGGCAGTCCATAAGGTCCCGTGAACTCCGGATCAACATGCCAACCGTTTAGAACCCGCATAACGCGGTTGGGGTCTCCGCTTGAATTTTGTTCGCCTGATTCGAGCCTCTCTAACTGCCGCTTAACTTCCTTCCGCGTCAGTCCTGTCAAAATCGCAATCCGCGTACCCGATGGATTGCGTCCGTCGATGGGGAAATCGTCATGAGCGATTTCCACAAAAACGCCCTTTAATTCATCTGCGAACTCGTCAAATGAAATTCCGTTTCTGATAAGGATCCGAACTAGCGGTCCCATGAAGCGACGATATGCCGCTAGCAGTCCCTGTTTTACGTCCGCATCGTTTGATTCTGTCTGGCTGTTCGTGGCCAATTTTCTTGTTTTTTCCGAATGCGTCGTTGAATTCACATAATAGTAATGGGAAATATATCCCATTGATAAATAACGTCAAGGGATAAATTTCCCTACCCGATATTTAAGCTAACGAGTTATTCGTAAATGGCCGTGAAATATGGGGAATCCGGATGCGAACTGTCCCCAAAAATGGGCCGGAGATTTCAGCATTATGGGGTAACTATGTCAAATTTAAATTAGTAACAATCGTTAGTGCGTTGATTGGAAACGTAATTAAAATTCGTTTAACACTGCGTTGGATTATGTTACGCGGTGTGGAACCGAAAGAGGATTAGGACTAACCCTTATTTGGTTAATCGTTTCTGAAGAATTGCAACGATCGCAAGATAAGAATGGTTCGCACCCGAATTTAGGGTATTTACACGCAATGTGCGCAAATAAAAAAAGCCGGCATCCTTGCCGGCTTGAGTTCGCCTCATCGTTTGGGGGATTCTGAGGTTTATGAGCCTGTCTGGGTACAAAGAGCAGGCTCAGGTGTATTTATACGCAACCTTGCCTTAACCCTCTGTGAACCAGTTCACGAATCCTCAAATGATATAATTACTCTTTAAGTATCAATTACTTATGGGCAGTAAAAATTTCACTATCCCAGGGTTTATACGGGCTTTTTACGTCCGTTTATCGACAATTTGCGCTTTTGCTTTGACTGATTCGAGGAAGTCATTGACCTGATCTGTCGCTAATTGCTCGCGTAATTTATCGCTGACCGACTCAAAGGGTACTGCCCGTGTGTCTTCGACCAAGATGACGTGCCAACCAAACTGCGTTTGAACGGGAGTTTTACCGTAGTTACCGGGTTCGATACCAGGAAGAGCGTCACCAAATGGCTTGACCATTTGAGCGGCGGGAAACCAGCCTAGGTCGCCACCGCGTGAGGCGGAGGGGCCGGTAGAAAATTCTTCGGCTAGTGTGGCGAAATCAGCGCCGGCGTCGAGCTGATTAATGAGATCCACAGCCTCTGACTCTTCTTTAACTAGTATGTGTCGTGCTTTGAATTCATTATCATTTTCACTTGTTTCAAACGCTGCCTGAACCTGTTCATCGGTAATCGGGTTATCTTCGCGAAATTGCTGCATGACGCGTTGGGCCATAAGGCTCATGCCCTGCATTTTTATGCGCATGCTGATGTCGGGATCTTGGTCGATTCCTTGCCGCTTCGCTTCCTCAACCATGGCGTAGAGCTGAGTGAGGTCATTGAGAATGAGTTCGTTTTCATCGTCGGTCGTTTCTCGATCGCCGAAACGCGCCTTGCGGTAGAAATCCATCATCTCGTCATAGATGGGCTGTCCGTCAACGGTCGCAATCACGGTGCCGGTAGGGGCGGGTACGTTGTCGTCGCTCTTATCGCCGGTCGGCGCACAAGCGATCGCCATGAGGCCGAGCAGCAGGATAGAAATGTGTTTCATGAGTGGTCTCTCTTTGAGTGTGTAATAAAAAGATGGAAATACGGAGTCAGTCGGCCGGTGGAGTGGCCAAGATTCGCAGCGCATGGATATCGGTTTTCATCATGTCGCCCAGAACCTCGTAGATCAGTCGGTGGCGCTTAATGGTCGTTAGGCCATCAAACTCTGTGGCCGTAATTTTGAGCGTGAAATGCCCGTGGCCGTCCTTCGCGCCAGCGTGGCCGGCATGTTTGTGCGAATCGTCGATAATCTCGAGCGAATCAACGGTGAGCGCCTCCTGGAGGAGCGCTTTCATTCGTTCAATGCGTTCGGCGTTCATGGGCTCGCTGCGTATCTCGTTGGTGTTATTCGGAGGAAGAGGAAGAGTTGGAAAACTCGCCCTTAAATAGGTAAACCATCAGACTGATCATGAAAACAAAGTTCAAAATGACGATGCCGAAGACTTTCCAGTTCACCCACGCCGCTTCGCTCATGCGAAACGCCACATAGAGGTTAATAAACCCCACAGATGCGAAATAGGCGATGCTCGCCATGTTGCTCACGCGGTATTTGTGCTCGGGCAGCTTGCCAAGATCGACACCGTCGTCGTCCCCCGCGGATAACGAGCCGATGGTTTCAAAGAAACTTTGTACCCCAGTTTTCTTACGAAAAAGCTGTGTCCAAAGAAGCACGGCGGCTACGATCCAATGGTAGACGCTGAATTTCCACTGCAAAAACTCTGGGTCCCGCAGAACCAAGGTGACGGTGCCCAGCACCACAAGCAGCACAGTGCTCACCAGATGCAGTTTGTTGGCTTCTCGTGTGCGCACCCATTCAATGATGGTCAGTAGGGTGACCGTGGCCATGAGCACTGCCGTGGCCACGTAGAAGTCGTAAAGTTTGTACGCACCAAAAAAAAGCGCGGCGGGAATCAACACAAACGCCATCTGCATTGTCAGGTACCAGTAGCAAAATCGTCACGCATCATACCGCAGCCGACGCAGTGGGGCTAAGAACTCGATAGGGCCGCTTTTTTGCGTGTTTGCGCTTACAATACGGCATGGCCAGGCTACTTGAAGTGCACCCCGACAACCCCCAGCCCCACCGTCTGAGGCAGGCGGCGGAAATGATTCAGGGGGGCGGCATTGTCGTGTTCCCGACCGACTCGTGCTATGCGCTCGCGTGTCGGCCCGGCAATACCCAGAGCGTCGAGCGCATGCGCCGCCTCAAGCAGCTTGAAAAGCGGCATTTGTACACGCTTATTTGTAAAGATCTCAAGGATCTTGCCAAGTTTGCTCAGGTGGATAATACGGCGTTTCGATTGCTCAAGTCCCACACCCCCGGGCCGTACACGTTTATTCTCAAGGCGAGCCGCGAGGTGCCCAATCGCCTGCAAACCAAGAAACGCAAAACCATCGGTATCCGGGTACCCGACCACCCGGTAGCCCAGGCGCTGCTGGCGGCGGTAGAGGGGCCATTGCTCAGCACCACCGTCGAACTGCCGGGTGCCGATATGCCGCTCAACGATGCCTTTGAGATCGATGAAGCGTGGGGCCACTCGGTGGACGTAATCCTCGACGCCGGCGCGTGTGGTATCGCCCATACCACCATCCTCGACCTCAGCGGCCGCGATGTTGAAGTCGTGCGCGAGGGCAAGGGGCCCATCGACGGCTTGTTCGACGGCTAACCGCATGGCCGACTGCGGCGGCGCACAGAGCGTAGCGAGCATCTGCCGCGCGTTTCCGTTCTTCTAAACCGTCCCATGGCGTCCCTCGTCGGTCGTCGATGCGTAGCAGTCCCGGTCAGTGCGGATCACAAAAATGCGCAAATGATTCGAATGAACGAGCATGGGTGCCGCGATCCGATGTGCCGCCTCGGCCACAGCGCTGTGGCGACGTTCGGTGGATCACGCGGCCCGTTTGCTCGACGTCAGGGAGGACGATGACGGCTCAGTTCATTCTGCGCGATTGGTGTCCCGATGAATACTATGAACATTTATTGAATCTTCAACGCGCTAAAGACAAAACTGAAGCCAAAAGATTAGCTACATCAGCGACCGATCTTCGGCAGAGGGGGGTGGCCAACCTGTCCGCGATGCGTTGGCACACCCTGGGTCAAACGCCGGTTCTGTGCCGAAGTAAAAACCGACGGCAATCCACTACTGCATCCCCGCGCCGACCTCGGTAAACTTACCCCGATTGGGGCGGTGTGTGGTCAGTCTCGTTGTCATGAGTTTGGGCGACACGCGAGGCGTTGGTCGGCGACACAGTGTCATTTCCTGTTCTGAACTTTGATCGGGTGCGGTCTACGCGTTCCCGTTGCTGTGTTGATTCCAGTGACCGAGTCAAGCCAAGCGTCGATAGGTAAGAGTTTGCATACGTGAGTAATAGCCAAAACAGCAACGAATCCAGCGCAGACGAACCGGCCAGCAGCAACGGGCCGTCCACCGCCCCGACTGACGCCATCGAAAAGGCGAAGGGTGACGAGCAGCCGGAACACGCCGATCCGCAGGCCAATACGTCTGACGATTCGACTGGTAGCCAACGCACTACGGAAACCGCGGAGTTAGGGCCTCAGCTTGAGGTCATTGATGGTGCGGGTGAAGGCGGAGAAGGGCGTCGACCTGTTCAAGGCGAAATGCCTTTCGCGGTTGTTGAGGGCGAACCGTATACACAGCTGCCGCAGGATCTGTACATCCCACCGCACGCGCTCAAGATCTTTTTGGAGGCGTTCGAGGGCCCGCTGGATCTGCTTCTTTACCTTATCAAGCGCCAGAACCTCGATATTCTCGATGTGCCGATTGCTGAGATTACCCGGCAGTACACCGAATACATCGATCTGATGCACGAGCTTCAGCTTGAATTGGCGGGTGAATACCTGGTGATGGCGGCGATGCTCGCGGAAATCATATCGCGCATGTTGCTCCCCCGAGCGAATGAAGAGGAGGGCGACGAAGAAGATCCGCGCGCTGAGCTGGTTCGCCGTCTTCAGGAGTACGAGCGGTACAAAAAGGCCGCGGAAGATATCGATAAGCTGCCGCGCATGGAGCGCGATAATTTCGCGGCTACAGCGGACGTGGTGCATGAGGAGCCGGCAGAAGAGCTCGTGCCGGATGTGGACCTGCGGGAGGTGCTCATCGCCCTGCAGGAGGTCATTCAGCGCGCCGAGATGTATAAACACCATCAGGTAGACGCCGAACCGTTGTCGGTACGCGAGAAAATGAGTGACGTGTTGAGTCGCCTGAGCAACAACGAATTTCATGACTTCAGAGATTTCTTCGACGTGACCGAGGGCCGTATGGGTGTGGTGGTGACGTTTTTAGCGATTCTCGAGTTGGTCAAAGAATCGTTGGTCGAACTCGTTCAGAGCGAACCGTTTGCCCCGATTCATCTACGAAGCAGCACTGAAAGTACCGCTGAAAGCGGCGGCTAGATTGAGACAAAGAGAACCACGATGGACCAAAAAATCATAAGAAACGTTGTTGAAGCTTCACTGTTCGCGGCTGGGCGGCCGATGTCGATGAATGAACTGCTTAGGCTGTTCAGCGAAGATGAGCGTCCCGAGCGAAAAGTGATGAAGGAAATCATCGCGTCGCTTTCGAGCGACTACGAGGAACGAGGTATTGAGCTCATTGAAGTGGCGAGTGGGTATCGTATTCAGGTACGCCACCAGATGGGTGAGTGGTTGGGTCGACTCAATGACCGCAAGCCGCCTCGCTACTCGCGCGCACTGATGGAAACGCTCGCACTGATCGCATATCGACAGCCCATTACGCGTGGAGACATTGAAGACGTACGTGGCGTGAGCGTGAGCACCAACATCATACGAACTTTGCTTGAGCGTGGCTGGGTGCGCATCGTGGGTCATCGCGATGTGCCAGGGCGACCGGCGATGTTTGGCACGTCAAAAGAATTTCTGGATTACTTCAACTTGAAGTCGTTGGATGAGCTGCCCAGTCTGGCGGAGCTTAAAGATATCGACAACATGAACGCCGAACTCGACTTTGGCACACCACCTTATGAAGACGGCGACGAGGTCGATGACATGCACACGGCCGATGGTGGTGATGCGGGCGCCGAGCTCGAAGAGGGTGCTGACGAAGAATTTGTCGCCGAAGTGGACGACGAAACGACCCCGTCGAACCTGTCCAGTGCGGAGGCTCCCCAGCTTGACGACGACTTTGAGGATGACGAACTCGAGGAACTCGATGAACTGGATCAACAGGATGAGTTGGACGAGGGTGGCGAAGACGACGCGGTAGAGACGCCGCAGACCGTCACTGTCTAACAATTACCGTGTCGGGCGAGCGCATCCAAAAAACGCTTGCGAATGCTGGAGTCGGTTCGCGTCGTCAAGTTGAGCGGATGATTCAAGAAGGACGGATTGTCGTCAATGGCCAACCTGGTCATCTTGGGCAAAAAGTGTCGGCAACCGATCGGATTATGGTTGACGGCCAACGCGTGGACGTCAAAGTCGAATCGAACAACAAGCAGGTACTTGTCTACCACAAACCCGTTGGCGAGATTACCGGCCAACGCGATCCACACGGTCGACCTTCGGTGTTTGATAATTTGCCCGCGCCGGCGCAAGGGCGTTGGATTGTGGTCGGGCGACTCGATATCAATACGTGTGGATTGTTGCTGTTTACAACCGATGGCGAACTGGCCAATCGCCTCATGCATCCTTCTAGTGGCTTGCAGCGCGAGTATGCGGTACGGGTCTTAGGCAATGTCACCGCCGATGTTTTAAAGCGTCTTACTCAAGGTGTGAAACTCGAGGACGGCATGGCGCGGTTTAAGCGCATCAAAGAGGGCGGTGGAGAGGGCGCCAATCGCTGGTTCCGGGTGGTGCTGACCGAAGGACGCCAACGCGAAGTGCGACGCCTGTGGGAAGCGGTCGACTGCAAAGTGAATCGACTGATTCGAGTGCGGTTTGGTAACGTCAATTTGGATCGTACCTTGCGCACCGGCCAAACCCGTTTGCTCAGCGACGCCGAAGTCGCTCGACTCTATGAGCTGGCCGGGCTGTCCAGTAAGCCTTCCGGCGCGACTCACACTAAAAAACGCGGGGGTAAGAAACGTTCACGCCGCATGTTTCGTCGTTAGCGACGGGTTCATACCTACTCGAAGGCAAGTTCGTCGCTGGCGAACCTGAGCAAGTTCTCGGGCGATCACGATTTCCGATTAGCGGATGGCCGCGCCATAAAAAACGGCGTTATTTGGGCTGCGCGTCAAACGTCTTGCCGGTAGTCCCCTGGCTGTCGGGTCCAAGGCAATAGATAAACGGTGCGAGTACTTCGTCGGGGGTCAGCAACCGCGATTTGTCTTCAGCTGGATAAGCGGCCGCGCGCATGCCGGTGCGCGTGGCGCCGGGGTTGACGCTATTGGAGCGAATGCCGTCCGGACGATCGTGTTCATCCGCCACGATTTGCATCAGGCCTTCTACGCCGAACTTTGATACCGCGTAGGCGCCCCAATGGGCCCGGCCTTTGCGTCCAACTGAGCTCGACGCAAACACAATGGCGGCATCCGCGGATTTTTCCAAAAGTGGTATGCAGGCCCGTGTTAGTAGAAATACTGCGTTGAGGTTGATGTGAATGACGTCATGCCAGGTCATCGGAGTGTAGTGCGCGATCGGAGAGTTATTACCCAAAATGCCAGCGATGTGAGCCAATCCATCGAGTCGACCAAACTCGCCTTCGATGACGTTGGCCAGTTCTTCGTAGTGATCGAGCTTGGCGCGTTTGAAGTCGAGCGGCAACAGCGCCGGCGTTGCGCCGCCATCCGCGACAATTGCATCGTACACGTCATTAAGCTTGTTCTTGTCGCGACCATTTAGAATGACCGTCGCACCGAGCTGTGCGCAACGTCGCGCAAGCGCCGCGCCGATGCCGTCGCTGGCGCCGGTGATGAGCAGCACGCGGTCTGCAAGACAGTCGTTTTGTGGCACATAGTCAGGCAATGAATGGATCGTCATAGTGGGCGCTCCGAATCAGACACTGCGCGAAGCTTGACGTGCAAAACGCCAGCTTGCAAGCATGCTGCGCAATCCAAGCGGCGCGCCACTATGAGAAGGTGGGGCCTCGGTCAGTCCGGTCTGCCACCAGCGGCGATCGTGTTCGATCAAAATTCGATTGGCGGCCGGCATAGGTGGCATTGCACTCAAGCACTGTTTCAAAGCGTGGTTTGAATCGTTGGTGCGCGCCAGCGCGTTGGACGGGGTGAGCACACGACTGTCGTCAAAGAATTGGGGATGATTTGAAACCAACAGCGCGTAGAACAACGCCGTCCAGTCAGCGACCTGATTCGCCTCGCTGACGGAGGCGCCACTGACGAGCGACAGTAAGGCGTGAAACGTGCCAAAGCGCAATTCGGCGTACTGGTGCCAAATCTCGGTGCTGCTCATCGCGGTTCGCTGTTGGGTCATCAGCGCGCCGTGCAGATGTTCGTGCATAGTCTGTGCAATGGCTTGTCCACAGTCGGGCGTCGCGGTCGCCGATACCGACCCCATCAACGCCTTGGTTATCGGATGTCGGGCGGGCAGGGTGCCGTTGAGTTCTTCATGCCACCACACGCTTTTTTCGGCGATGACTTCGGCGCCGACGGTGGTCAACAAGTCCATGGCGTGTGCAAAACACAAGGCGGCTTTAACGCCGGGGCGGAATCGAGCGGCGCTAAAGTGTGCCGCCCAAAATTTGGCGGACCCATTGACAACCGATTGTTCAAACAGCTGATCGATCGGTGTGTCTGCTTCTTCGAGTGGTCTACTCACGATGGGCTAACGGTCGGAGCGGCGTGTGGTGTCCGATGATTGATGCGGCGGTGTGAGTGTTCGCGCGGCGCGTCGAGTGGACGGGGCAGAGCCCGCCTCGTCGGCTTGGTCGACGGTGTCATCGCGGGTTGCCAAATCGCGACGTGCATCGATCTGCTCTATATCTTTTTGTGTCAGGCTCAGCGCCCGCGTGGTTTTCTCAATCGGATCCAGTTCCGCAATCGGTCGCGCGTGGCGAATACCGAGCTCGGTAAACTTGCGCGCGCCCGGCAGCACGTTTTTTTCGAGGGAGCCGACGGCTTTGTTGTAGGCCTCAACGCTTTGGCCCAACGTCTTGCCCATTTTGTTCATGTGGTCGGTAAACACCCCAACACGCTGGTGCAGCGTCTCGGCAAGCTGGCTGATCGTCTCCGCATTTTTGGCCAGCTGCACCTGTCGCCAGCCGTAAGACACCGTTTTCAGTAGCGCCATTAAGTTAGACGGTGTGGCGAGGATCACCTTTTGCGCAAGCGCGTCATCGAGGATCGCGTTATCGACATTGAGTGCGGCGGATAGGAACTGATCACCGGGCAAAAACAGGATGATAAAATCGGGGCTCGTCGAAAATTGTTTCCAATAGGCTTTCGACGACAGCTCGCGTATGCGCTCTTTGACCTGGCGGGCATGTCGAGTCAGGGACTGCTGTTTGGTCTCGTCGTCGGTCGCTTCAACGGCAGCCAGATAGGCGTCAAGCGGAGTCTTTACATCCACCACCAGCAGCCGATTTTCCGGGAGACGCACGAGCATGTCGGGGCGGACGGCGCCGTCGGGCGTAGTGGTGTGCGCCTGCTCAGTGAAATCGCAATGTTCGACCATGCCAGCGAGTTCAACGAGTCGTTTGAGTGTGATCTCGCCCCAGCGACCGCGTACTTCAGGCCGCTTAAGTGCGTTGACCAAATTGGCGGTTTCGCTGCGCAGGGTGCGTTGTTCGTTATTCATCAACTCGAGCTGCTGATTGATGCCGCCAAACGCGCGGGCCCGCTCGTGCTCGACTTTGGCGATTTGTTCGCGCGTGTCGCTCAACGCCTTGGCCACTGGCGCAATCAGGTTCTCAACGGCCTTTTGACGCGCGCCGAGTTCGGACTCCGCTTTGGTTTGAAATTTGCCTAGGTTTTCTTGGGCGAGTCGCAAAAACGACTCGCTATTGTCTTTAAGAGAGCGATTGGCGAGCTGATCGAACGTCGCTTTGAGTTGCTCAGTGGAGGCTAAGAAAGCGGCCTCTCGTTCATCCGACAAAGCCTGCTCACTTTTGAGTTCGCTTTCGAGCACCGCCGACTCGAGGCGGGCATGCCCGAGCCTACGCATCGCGACCAAGGCCGCGACCAGCACGCCCAGCACGAAACCCGCGGCGATGCCGGCACCGATTAGAAACAGTTGTTCTTGCGTTAACGTCATGCGCGAATTGTTTGGTTGTACATAGTCAATGTGGCGATGTGCTTGTCGGCCGTCGAGGCGTGGGTCCGCACCGTTGCGATGCGGTGGTGTGACAACGATACCGCATGTGTTGGCGCTGTGTCGCGCGAAACGAAAGGCGACGGCGTCGTGGCCTGGGGTGTGCGCTCGGCTGGTTGCAAGTCAGTGGCGTTTTGTCCGTTGAATGACCGTACACTCAGAGGTGGGGCGTGCCCACGCAGAAGGTGATGAGCGAACGGGCGTCAGCGCTCCACACGATGCAAGGTGCGCGCTCAGAGAGTTGAGGTCAGGCCCAGTAGTGGCTCGGTGTACGCCGCCAGTGCCGCAACAGAGTCGACCACGGCGTCAGCATGCCAATCGACCGGATTGTCAAACGGTCGCACATAGCCATAACCGGCGACCACAGTGTGCATGCCCGCGGACTGGCCGGCCAGTACATCCGCCGGCGCATCGCCCACGAAGAGGCACTGGTGGGCCGGGACACGGAGTAAAGCAGCCGCGTGCAGTGCTGGCATTGGATGCGGCTTGCGTTTGATCAAGGTATCGCCGGCCACTACGCAGTGAGGTGGATGCACTGGCGCGAGTGTGGCGAACACATTGTGAGTGAGACCTTCGGGTTTGTTGGTCACGATACCCCATCGAACACCCGCCTTCTCAAGCGCCGCGATCCACTGCGCCATGCCGTCGTATAGTGTGGTGTGCTCAGCGACGTTGCGCGCGTAGGCGGCCAAAAACGCCGTAATGTGTCGGGCCTTTTCAGCGGGGGTACTGCCGGGGAATCCCAGATTCACCAACGCGGTGGCGCCGTGACTCACGAACGGGCGCGCTGTGTCGATCGGCACCGGTGTTTGCGCATGCTCGGCGCGAACGGCGTTGAGCGCCGCGATCATGTCCAGCGCGGTATCGGCATAGGTGCCATCAAAATCGAGCAGCACGGCTCGGTAGCGGCCCTCAGGCATGGTGTTTAGGGGCTGGTCGGCGCATCGAGCGTACAGTGCATGAGGTAGTTGACGTCCACACCCGGCCCGAGCCGATACACTCGAGTTAATGGGTTGTAGTGCAGTCCGGTGAGGTGTTTCAACGTCAAGCCTGCCTGTCGCGCCGCATCCTCAAGCTCCGAGGGGCGAATAAACTTGGCGTAGTCGTGGGTACCACGCGGTAGAAGATTCAGCACATATTCGGCGCCAATTACGGCCAGCAAATACCCTTTGGCGGTTCGATTAATAGTGCTGAAGTAGGCGGCGCCGCCTGGTTTGAGCAAACGAGCGCACGCGGCGACCACCGCCGCTGGATCCGGTACGTGCTCGAGCATTTCAAGACAGGTGACCACATCGTATTGACCGGCTTCGGTTTCCGCGATGGCTTCTGCGGGCGTTTGCAGGTAGCGCACGGAGACGTCGCTCGACTCCGCGTGCCGTTTGGCCACCTCAAGTGGCGTCGCGCCCATGTCGATACCGGTGACATCGGCGCCTTGGTGCGCCATTGCTTCGCTCAATAGGCCGCCGCCACAGCCAATATCGATAACACGTAAGCCATCCAGCGGCGTGCGCGCTTGGATATAGCCCAAGCGCAGCGGATTGATGGCGTGTAAAGGCTTGAATTCCGATTCTGGGTCCCACCATCGCTCGGCGAGCTCTTCGAACTTGCGAATTTCATCCGCGTCGACATTGGTGTTCATTCAGGCGATCTCGGTGTGGCGGCTGGGATCCACATTATCCATGAATGAGCCGGGCTAATCACCTGTCTTGACCGGCCAGAATGTACGTTGTCGCCGTGTGATGCTTGGCACACTTGGTCGTTCCGAACGGCCTGGGTTGGTGGGTCGGGAAAGCGACGGCTTTTGCCGTGCTCGTCCGCGCTATTTTCGTGCCCATTATCGGCCCCAAATAGACCGTCTGGGACGGCGATTAGGGGGCGATGCCAGCGCGGTAAAAATGCACCGATTAGAAGCCCTTCTTTTTTGCTTGTTTTGTTAGCAAATACGGCAGGTTATGTGCTAAAATCCGAGCTTAATTTTTAGGGGGTAAAACCGCTGATTTGAGGTGGTTTTTTGAGGTTGAATTGTCCGCGCAGTCAGGTCTTGCGCCGCGCTGATTCGTCGCGTAAATCGCAGGCGCTTCAGGTGGCCACGAGCGCGACGTTGCGGGGCCCTTCTGCCGGGTATTTTCACCGGATTGTTAACTCATGAAACCGCGTTTGAGAAGCGGCGAACACGCGTCGTACATCGTGACCCAACACACCCGGGATAAGCAGCGTCTATGACTGATCAGGGCCAGGAAATTATTCAGGTCAATCTCGAAGATGAGATGAAAAAATCGTACCTCGATTACGCCATGAGCGTGATTGTTGGTAGAGCCTTGCCGGATGTGCGTGACGGGTTGAAGCCCGTTCATCGTCGCGTGCTGTATGCCATGCGAGAGCTGGGCAACGACTACAACAAAGCGTACAAAAAATCCGCGCGCGTGGTCGGTGACGTGATCGGTAAATATCACCCTCATGGTGACACGTCGGTTTACGACACCATCGTGCGCATGGCTCAGCCTTTCTCGATGCGCTACATGATGGTCGACGGGCAGGGTAACTTTGGGTCGGTGGATGGTGATTCGCCGGCCGCCATGCGATACACCGAAGTGCGTATGGCGCGCATTGCGCACCAGCTGCTGGCCGACATCGAGAAATCCACCGTCGATTTCATCCCGAACTATGACGAATCGGAGACCGAGCCTGCGGTACTGCCATCGCGCATCCCTAATTTGCTTGTGAATGGTTCCGCGGGAATCGCGGTGGGGATGGCCACCAATATTCCTCCCCACAACATCGGCGAGGTGATCGATGCGTGTGTGGCGCTGTTGGAGAACGGCGACCTCACCGTGCAGGAGCTGATGGAGCATCTGCCGGGGCCGGATTTTCCGACGGCCGCGATCATAAACGGGGCGTCGGGTATTCGAAGCGCGTATCTGACCGGGCGCGGGCGTATCTATCTGCGAGCCCGCACGCACATCGAAGATCTTGCCAAAAAAGACAAGCAGGCGATCATTGTGACCGAGTTGCCGTATCAGGTGAACAAGGCTCGGTTGCTCGAAAAGATTGCCGAATTAGTGCGTGACAAGAAAATCGACGGCATCACCGAGTTGCGTGACGAGTCCGATAAGGACGGAATGCGCATGGTGATCGAGCTGCGCCGCAACGAAAACCCCGATGTCGTCCTCAATAACCTGTACAAGCAAACGATGCTGCAGTCGGTGTTTGGCATCAACATGGTCGCACTCAACGACGGTCAGCCTCGTTTGATGAACCTCAAAGAGGTGCTCGATGCGTTTTTGCGCCATCGCCGTGAGGTCGTCACCCGACGCACGATTCATGATTTGGGTAAGGCGCGCGATCGGGCGCATGTGCTCGAAGGGCTTGCTGTTGCCCTGGCGAACATCGACGAGATCATCGCGTTGATCAAGCAGTCCTCGTCTCCGGCGGAGGCGCGCGAGGCCCTCGCGGCGCGTCGCTGGGAGCCGGGTGTGGTCACCGGCATGCTTGAGCGTGCCGGCGCAGACGCCACCCGACCGGACGGTGTGGCCGGAGAATGGGGCCTAATCGACGGTCGCTACCAGCTGTCGGCGGTGCAGGCCAAGGCGATTCTTGATCTGCAGCTCCATCGTTTGACGGGGCTTGAGCAAGAGAAAATAGTTAAAGAATACAAAGAAATACTCGATAAAATTGAAGATTTACTTGACATCTTGTCTGACCCCGATCGCTTGACGAACGTGATCCGTGAAGAGTTGCTGGAGAGCCGAGAGCAATTTGTCGACGAGCGGCGTACGGAGATCGTGCACAACTACGAAGATTTGACGGACGAAGATCTGATCGTTGAAGAGGACGTGGTCGTGACGTTCTCGCACGCGGGATACGCCAAAGCACAACCGCTGACCAGTTATCGGGCGCAGCGTCGCGGCGGGCGAGGCAAAAGTGCCACGGCCGTAAAAGACGAGGACTTTATCGACAAGCTGTTTATCGCCAACACCCACAATACGTTGCTGTGTTTTACGTCGCGCGGTAAGGCCTTTTGGCTCAAGGTCTATCAGTTACCGCAGGCCAGTCGCGGTTCACGCGGCAAGCCGCTGGTGAATTTGTTGCCGCTGGAAACCGATGAGCGCGTAACCGCCGTGCTGCCGATTCGCGAGTATGAAGACGATAAGTTCATCTTTATGGGTACCGCGCATGGCACTGTGAAGAAGACCCCGCTTTCAGCATTTTCGCGACCACGCGCCAATGGCATTATCGCGCTGGGTCTCAAAGACGGTGATCACCTGGTTGATGCAATGGTAACCGACGGTGATCAGGATGTGTTTTTGTTCGCCACTACAGGTAAGGCCATTCGCTTTAATGAGCGTGACGTGCGGCCAATGGGGCGCACCGCGGCTGGTGTGCGTGGCATCAAGCTACCAGATGGTGCGTCGGTCGTTGCGATGATCAGCGAAGGGCCGAAACTCCAGAGTGCTGACGATGCGCCGGTCGATCGGCCGCTGATTTTGACGGCGACCGAAAACGGCTACGGCAAGCGCACCGAAATCGATGAGTATTCGACGCAGGGTCGTGGTGGTCAAGGCGTGATCGCCATTCAAACCAGTGCGCGCAATGGTGAAGTCGTCGGTGCGCTGATGGTGCACAACGACGATCAAGCAATGCTCATCAGTGCCAACGGCACGTTGGTGCGCACACCGGTAGAGGGAATTTCGGTGATTGGACGTAATACGCAGGGCGTGCGCCTCATTCGCATTGGCAGCGACGACAAATTGGTGGGTGTGGCCGCCGTCGAGGATGACGACAGCGACGACGATGATGCAGAGTAGGGGCTATGGCTAACAAACCACTGCCCGATCTATCGACCATACGCGAGACCATTGATCGCCTCGATGAGCAAATTCAAGCGCTCATCAGCGAGCGTGCTCAAATTGCTCAGCAGGTGGGTGCCACCAAAGCGGCGGGCCGATCCACGGCCGAATACTACCGACCCGAACGCGAGGCGCAGGTGCTGCGTCAGGTGATTGATCGCAATGATGGGCCCTTGGCTGACGAAGAAATTGTGCGTCTTTTTCGCGAAATTATGTCGGCCTGTTTGGCGCAGCAAGAGCCGCTCAAAGTGGCGTATTTGGGTCCTGAGGGCACGCTCACGCAGGCGGCCGTCACCAAGCACTTCGGTCATTCGGTGAATGCCATTTCACTGGCGACCATGGATGAGGTGTTTCGTGAGGTGGAATCGGCGGTGGCCGATTTTGGCATCGTTCCGCTTGAGGACTTTTCCGATGGCGCGATTAGTCACACGCTCGATATGTTTATTTCGTCGCCGCTGCTCATTTGCGGGGAGGTCGAGATGTTGCTTGAGCAGCATCTCCTCGCGCGGGGTGCGTCGCTAGAGGGCATTGAGCGCGTGTATGCCAATCAGCAATCGCTGACCCAATGTCGCGATTGGCTCAAAGAGATGTTACCCAATGCCGAATTGGTATCGATGGCCAGTAACACGAGTGCGGCGCGGCGTGCGCGCGACGATGCCTCGGGCGCTGCGATCGCCGGTTACGCCGCGTCACGCGTGTATCAACTCAATGTACTCGCTCGCAATGTTGAAGATCGGCCCGACAACCGCACACGCTTTTTGGTGATCGGACGAGATTTGTTTGCGCCGAGCGGCAGCGATAAAACGTCGTTGCTCATGTCGTCGAGTCACACGCCGGGCGCGTTGCAAGAACTGCTGCAAACCCTGACCGCCCATCAGGTCAACATGAACCGCATCGAATCGCGGCCGAGCAATCGCTCCGATTCCGACTATGTGTTTTTTGTGGATGTGGATGGCCACGCTCGGGATGAACAGCTTGCGGGTGCGCTGGAACAACTGCAGCAAACCGCGGTGGTGATGCGCGT
The DNA here is from genome assembly GCA_039028935.1 of Pseudomonadota bacterium. Taxonomy (NCBI): domain Bacteria; kingdom Pseudomonadati; phylum Pseudomonadota; species Pseudomonadota bacterium. The sequence goes on from JBCCHD010000031.1 coordinate 36,299, forward strand.
GATCGGTTCCTACCCCAAGGCGATCCTGTAGTCCGGGCGCCAGCATGCCCGTGCACGCGGTTTATGGCGATAAACACAGTCGGTGGTGCGTTCGGCGCCAAGACGATCGCTGGCGCCCCGGTGTCTGCACTCATTCCTTTTCAAAGAGTTCGTAGGTGACGTATGACCAGTCCTCCCTCTGATCACCTCTCGACGGTGCCGTGTTATCGAATTACCGGCAGCGCGCCATTGCGTGGAACCGTTAGGGTGCCCGGTGATAAATCGATCTCTCATCGGGCATTAATGTTTGGTGCAATTGCGAGCGGCGTGACGCGAATTCGCGGTTTGCTCGAAGGCGAAGATTGCCTCAACACGGCGCGCGTCTTGCGCAAGCTAGGTGTGAGGATCGAAACGGAGACGGTGGACGGGCAGCGGGTGTGGACGGTGCATGGCGTTGGTCAAGGTGGGCTGATCAGCACCACTGAGCCACTGGATGTGGGTAATTCGGGCACGGGGATGCGATTGCTGGCCGGACTGCTGGTTGGGCAAGGGGTGAGTGCGTCGTTGGTGGGGGATCGCTCCTTAATGAGCCGGCCAATGGAGCGTATTGCCGCGCCCCTGCGCATGATGGGTGCGCAAATTGACACGCGCGATGGCAAACCGCCGGTGGTTATCCAGTCGGGTGCCGAAGTGATCGGCATCGACTACCACTTACCGGTTGCGAGCGCGCAGGTGAAGTCATCGGTGCTGTTGGCCGGGCTCGGTGCGAGTCACCCGACCACGGTGACCGAACCTGAGCGCAGCCGCGACCATACTGAGCGAATGTTGCCCGCCTTCGGTTGCCCAGTGGCGGTTAAGGGCAACACGGCGCGCCTCACCGGGCCCGCCCAGTTGCAAGGTATTGAGGTGGATGTGCCGGGCGACATTTCGTCGGCGGCGTTTCTGCTGGTTGCGGCGACCCTGATTCCTGGATCGGAATTGCTCATTGAACACGTGGGGGTCAATCCGACCCGTACCGGGATCATTCGCATTCTCGAGGCGATGGGCGCATCGATCGAACGCCTAAACGAGCGTGATATTCACGGCGAGCCAGTGTGCGATCTTCGCGTAAAATCGGCGAATTTAACTGCAATTGACGTACCTTCGGCATGGGTTCCAAGTGCGATCGACGAGTTTCCAGTGATCTTTATTGCCGCCGCATCCGCAGCAGGAACGACGCGGGTGACCGGTGTGGGTGAATTGAAGGTCAAAGAAAGCGATCGTTTGGGCACGATGGCCCGAGGTCTGGAGGCGCTGGGGGTGCGCCTGATCGAATCGGATGACGGGATTGAGATTACCGGCGGTCCGCTGTCGGGCGGAGACATTCACAGTCACGACGATCACCGTATTGCGATGGCGTTTGCGGTGGCGGGGGCGCGGTCAACCGAACCCTTAACGGTTTATGATGTCACCAATGTGGGCACATCCTTTCCCGGATTTGCCCAACTCATGCAAGGACTTGGCCTCGCGCTTGAGGAGATTTAATGAGCCAGACAGCACGTGAATCAGCGGCCCCGGTTTTAGCGATTGATGGCCCTAGCGGGTCAGGGAAGGGCACCGTGAGCCATATGGTGGCGAGTCGATTGGGCTGGCACCTGCTGGACAGTGGCGCGCTGTATCGCGTGGTCGGTCTTGCTGCGCTGCAGCGTGGTGTGGCGTTTGACGAGTCTGAGTCGCTGGCTGCGATGGTGGCTGACCTGGCCATTAATTTTGTCGCATCCCCGGGCGGCGAAGAGAAGATTGAGCTTGATAATCAGGATGTTACATCGAAGATTCGCACTGAGCATTGCGGCAATCTCGCGTCCAAAGTGGCGGCGGTGCCGGCGGTACGAGAGGCGCTGGTGGCCGCTCAGCGAGGCTTTCGCCAAGCACCGGGTTTAGTGGCGGATGGCCGGGATATGGGGACGGTCATTTTCCCGGATGCCGAGCTGAAGATATTTCTAACCGCCAGCGCCGCTGAGCGCGCAGAAAGGCGGTATAAGCAGTTGATAGACAAGGGACTTGATGTTAGCCTACCCGCCCTTTTGGAGGATATCGCCGAGCGCGATCACCGCGATGCGAATCGCGAGGTGGCGCCGCTGCGACCGGCCCCCGACGCGATGATGATCGATACGACATCCACACCCGTCGACGAGGTGGTCGCACAGGTGTTGGAGTTGGCGAACCAATGGGTCAACGCCGACGAGTAGTCGACGTGTGGGGGTCGCTTAAACAACGTGTGCGTAAAGGCGCGCACAGGACGTTAAACGATCGGGAGCCTGAGCGCTTTTTCGAATTACAACGGTTGCTTACGGACGGAGCGACTAGTTTTCATGCCCGTCGGGAATAGGAAATTTCCTGCGGTTTTTTTTTGGTTGGGCCTTGCGCCCTTGGGTTTATTGAAATGTCAGAGAGTTTTGCTGAGTTATTTGAAGAGAGTATTGCTAGTCACCAGATGAAATCGGGGACTATCCTTAACGCCGACGTAGTGGCGGTGAATTCCGACGTTGTAATTGTCAACGCGGGATTGAAATCAGAAGCGGTCATTCCTGTATCGCAGTTTCAAAACGAGTTAGGAGAGCTGGAAGTCAACGTCGGTGACGTTGTCGAAGTCGCGCTCGACTCGTTTGAAGACGGTTTTGGCGAGACGCGTCTATCGCGCGAAAAAGCCAAGCGCGCCCGTACCTTGACTCGGCTTGAAGCCGCATTCGAGCAGGGCGAGATTGTCAATGGCGTGATTAACGGTCGCGTCAAAGGCGGATTCACGGTTGAAATCGACAATGTTCGCGCGTTTTTGCCCGGCTCATTGGTTGATGTTCGTCCGGTCCGCGATCCAGGTTATCTGGAAGGCAAAGTTCTCGAATTTAAAGTGATCAAGCTCGATCAGCGCCGCAACAATGTGGTGGTGTCGCGTCGTGCAGTGGTTGAAGACGAGTACAGCGTTGAGCGCGAGCAGCTGCTCGATTCGCTGCAAGAAGGTGCCGTGGCGAAGGGTATCGTTAAGAACCTGACCGACTACGGTGCGTTTGTTGACTTGGGCGGCATTGATGGGCTGTTGCACATCACCGACATGGCCTGGAAGCGCGTTAAGCATCCATCGGAAGTCGTGAATGTGGGCGACGAAGTCGAAGTGAAGGTGCTCAAGTTTGATCGCGAGCGCACGCGCGTGTCGCTCGGTATGAAACAGCTCGGTGCAGACCCTTGGGAAGCACTGGCGCGTCGCTACCCGCAAAACACTCGTCTGTTCGGTAAAGTGACGAACATTGCCGACTACGGTTGTTTTGTTGAGATCGAAGAAGGCGTTGAAGGTCTCGTGCATGTCTCTGAAATGGACTGGACCAATAAGAACGTTAACCCGTCTAAAGTTGTACAGATCGGTGACGAAGTGGAAGTGATGGTGCTTGAGATTGACGAAGAGCGCCGCCGCATTTCGTTGGGCATAAAGCAATGCAAGTCCAACCCATGGGCCGAGTTTGCGGTTGAGTTTAAGAAGGGCGACAAAGTCACCGGCAAGATTAAGTCGATCACCGACTTCGGTATCTTTATCGGCCTGGAAGGTGACATCGATGGCCTGGTGCATTTGTCTGACCTTTCGTGGGATCTACCTGGCGAAGAAGCCGTGCGGAACTACAGCAAAGGTCAGGATGTGGAAGCCACGGTGCTTGCCATTGACCCTGAGCGCGAGCGTATCTCGCTTGGCATCAAGCAAATGGACCAGGATCCGTTCTCCATGTACATGGCCGAGAATCCGAAAGGCAGTATGGTGACCGGCACGGTGACCGAGGTTGACGCTCGCGGCGCCTCAATCGATCTGGGCAACGGTATTGACGGCTACATGCGTGCGTCGGAGATGTCGCAAGATCGCGTCGAAGATGCTCGTCAAGTGGTGAAAGTCGGTGAAGAGATCACATCGCGATTTGTCGGTGTCGATCGCAAGAACCGCCGAATTTCGCTGTCCGTGAAAGCCAAAGAGGCCCACGAAGAAGCTGAAGCGGTGCAGGAGTACCAGTCGGCAGCCTCTGGCGGCACGAGTCTGGGCGATCTGCTCAAAGAGCAAATTACCGGAAAAGACGACTAAGCACTGGAAACGGCCGCCAATCTATAGTAAATCTATAGATTGGCGGTTATCTTAATGATTCGTGGCGGTTTTTTACCGTCGACTGAGCGTTTTTACACAGGCTGAACAATGACTAAATCGGAACTAATTGAAGCCATCGCACGCAAGCAAAAGCATCTCCCTTCAAAGGATGTGGAGCTCGCGGTCAAGCATCTGCTTGAACTCATGAGCGACGCGCTGGCCCAGGGAAAACGCATCGAAATTCGCGGATTTGGCAGTTTTTCACTGCATTTTCGTCCGCCTCGCCTCGGTCGCAACCCCAAAACGGGCGAGCCGGTGGCGCTGGCGGGCAAGCATGTGCCCCACTTCAAGCCAGGCAAGGACCTGCGGGAGCGTGTCAACGCCAACCGCCATCTGCCGATCAAAAACTGAGTTTTCTCCTTTAGATACCGCAACATTCCTGTTGCGCAACGGTCGCTGGGCGCTTGATGAAGGCGCGCGCGGCTACTATCCTTTAGTTCACTTACGGTCTACTGACGCCACATAAAGGGTACGCCATGTTTCGCGGCATAATTTTTGTTGTTTTGGCTATTGTGGTGGTGCTGGCGTCAGCCATGTTTGCCAACAAAAACCCTGGCAAGATCGAGCTGGATCTCATTGTTCAGCAATACGAGGTCGTCACCGCGTTGGCCTTTACGGTAACGCTTATTATCGGTTGGATGCTGGGCATTGCGACGGCGAGTCTCTATCTCATCAAATCGGCCAACGAAAAACGCAAGCTCAAGAAGAGCATCAAGATGGCCGAAGTGGAGCTCAAGAACCTCCGCAGCCTGCCCATGCAAGATGCCGGGTGATAACTTAGTCTTTCTCTTTCTACTCCTCGTGCTTGCCGCAGCCGGCGGCGCTTGGACGGCTCGGCGATTTGCGCGCCCGGTTGAGGTGGTAAAGAAGAAGGGCCCGACTGTCAGTCCGGACTACTTCAAAGGGGTGACCTACCTCCTCAACGAGCAGCCCGATAAGGCCATCGAAGTGTTCATTCGTATGACCGAGGTGGACAATGAAACGGTGGAAACACACTTTGCTCTAGGGAGCCTGTTTCGCCGGCGCGGCGAAGTGGATCGGGCGATTCGCATTCATCAGAACATCATTGCCCGACCCAACCTAGCGAAAAAGCAGCGCGATCAGGCGCTGTTTGCGTTGGGCAAAGATTTCCAAAAGGCGGGCCTATTTGATCGGGCCGAGAAGCTGTTCTTGCAGCTGAGCGCGGTACCCGGGCAAAAGAAAGCGGCACTTCAAAGTCTCATCAGCATCTACGAGCAACAAAAAGATTGGACCCAATCGATCGAGATTCGAAAAAAACTCGGGGTGCCGGCGCCGGAGGATGATGATGGCGGTGTGGCGCATGCGTATTGCGAACTTGCCCAGCAGGCCATCGATTCCGGTGATTACGATTCTGCTCGCGCTTACTTGCGCAAATCACGCAGCAGCGGCACACAGCTAGTGCGCAGCGCGTTCATGCGCGCGCATGTGGCCGAGCATTTAAAAGACTATAAGGCCGCGATTAAACTGTGCCGCTGGATTGTCGAACACGACGAGAGTTTTATCATCGAAGTGTTGCCCATGCTGCTGCGCTGTTTGCGAGCGAGCGGCAGCGACGACAACACCAACAAAGTACTGCAATCGCTCTTAAACAAAAACACGAAACTGCGCGAAGCTATGGCCTTGGCCGCGCTTGCCCACAACGAGTGGGATAACCCTGTGCTGCAGCGCGCGGTGCGTGATCTCCTTCGCAACGACTCCTTTGCTAGTAAATTGCGCGATGTGGTGATGAGCGAAGCGGCCGATGAATCACTGACTCGCCAGCAGCTCGATACACTTGCCGAAGTGCTGTCAGAATTGATTCGCAGTCGCGCCAAGTACGAGTGTATGGCGTGTGGCTATGCAGGCAACATGCTGTATTGGCAATGTCCAGGGTGCAAAGACTGGGATAGCACCCGACCGATTATGCGATTGGTCGACTTTCATGCGCGGCGGGTTGTTTGACAGTGAACGAAGGGTTTTTTCTAAGTCGTGCTAGCGTCAATTTCCGTCAATCAGCCGGTTGTCCCGCCGGAAAGACTATAGATAGCGGTTGAAGGAGATTTTAACGGTGACGATATTACAAATCGTGCAAGGACTCGGTGGCCGTTTAACCCAGCCCGGGTAACCGCTCGTCGGCTTGCCCAGTCGACGGCAAATCATTCGTAAATGTTAGCTCTAGCTGCGGCGTCCGGTCATCTCAAACTTCATTCCTAACTTTTACAAAGTACGATGCCGAATCGTATAAAGCGACAGTCCGCCCTTTTTATTTAGTGGCGGCCAGTTCTCGTTTCAGTGCGGTAATATCCTAGTCACGCGACTTGCTAGTGTCTGGCAAGGCCTTGGAACTTGATTCTGCCAGTGCATTCTTACTGTATCCAATTATATTGGAGTTTATACCAATTTCTCTGGCGGTCTGAGTCACGGTTATGCCGGGCTGTTTTTCTTTTTCAATGGCTTCAAACCTGATTTCCATGAAAAGCAATCTTCGTTATTGACGAACACCGTTCCGCGAAAATCATCGCGCTTTTTTGAGTTTCTGCTTACTTGGGGCAAAAGCCAACTCACTCGACGACAAATAGGCCGTGTTGTTCTTTCAAGAAACACTGACGTATGATCGAAAAGGCTTACTAGATACACACGGCTAGGGCGGCGCTTGAGGTTTGTGCGGCTGATGTGCACCAATACCCAGGACGACCAAGGATTCGGAGGATATTTCCCTGATTCAGCAGTAATTTTCATCGAGATTCGGTTAGCGATTCTCCTTAGAAGCGAGGTTAATTAGCATGTCAAGAATGAGCTGGGCAAAAATGATTACTTGCCGGATCCTCTCACTGTCGATGGTGACCTTAACGGTGTGGCCACTTATGCCGGCTAGCGCTGATACCTCGGGTATCGTGACGTGTGATCGACCAGATGCTGCTCACGGGATTATTGCAGATTACCTACCGTCTATAGGAGGACAGGATAATCCCGAGAGGGATCCTCTTAAACTCATGCACTTCGACTCATATGGTGATATCTCCGTTAATCGAGCGACTTTGGTAAATTTCGTGTGGGGTAATGATGGTCTGCCGGTGTTGAAGCAGCCTGCTAGCGTTGTCAACAATGTTGAGCCATTTAATTCGAACTTGCCCGTTCATTTCCTTAACGAGCTTGATGTTGACGTTAGAGTTCAGGATTTGGTCATTGACACTGGTGGTGGGTATATCGCGCACGCGTTTTTCTTTAGGCCGAGATCACCCAACCGGCGTTTGATTGTAATCAATATGGGCCATGGGACTATTGATGGCGATCCGGGAACTTCTTTGGGTCATCCCGATGCGCTTTTAGGCCAAATGATAAGAAATCTAGGGGGGAGAGGTTATAGCGTCTTGTTCGTGCCCTCACCATTTATGCCTCCTAATCAAGGTCCTGTTCTGGGTGGATCAGGGCCTCTTCATACAGATCTGCACAATGCGATGTTTGACGCCGCTACGAATCCTGGGATCGACGCGATGCGTCACTTCATGGAGCCGATCACTGTGGCCCTAAATTACATTGAACTAGACCCCGACAACTCGCCGGTTGATATTACTATGCTTGGCGCCTCGGGCGGAGGTTGGACTTCAACTGCCTACGCAGCCCTGGATCGACGCGTCAGAACAAGCATGCAGGTAGTTGGGACTCTTCCATTGTATTTGAGGGAACCGCCTTGCAATAATCTTGATCAAGGTGATGGTGAGCAGATGGAAATGGGCACAGTTTTATACAAGGACCTTTCTTATCTTGACCTCTATGGGTTAGCGGGAGTGGGGCTTAACCGCAGCCACGTTCAGTATTCGAACGTATTCGATACTTGTTGTTTTGACGGGCTTAGATACCGCACCTACATTCGGCCTCTAACTGCACGCATCTCGAGTATTGGTGGGAGCTACTATGGTACGCACAATTCGACATTCTGCGGGCATGGATTCCCATCAGCCGACGAGCGCCTCGAGTGTGGATACGTGGACGATGGTAATTACGTCGATACGGGGGCTCAACACGACACTGACAAATGGCGTGCCCGGAATTTGATTCCTTTACTTGAGAAGCCAAATGGTGAGCCACGACTGAACATTCAGACCATCGACAATGGATCAACGGGTTTTTCAGCATCCTCGGGCTGGACCGGTTTCGTCCGGCAGGGATTTGGCGGTGATGTGACGGTTGCCAATACTTCAACTATCGAAACAGCTAACTGGACGTTCGATGTTTCGCCGGATACCTACAAAGTGGCGGTTTCATGGACCGCATTTTCTAACCGAAATCAAAATGCAACATATACCGTGCGATCTGGCACTCAAACACTAGGTTCGTTTTCTGTTGATCAAACGCAGCTACCCCCTAAAACGGGATGGTATGTGCATGACACACTCTTTACCGTTCCACCAGGCTCCAACAACCTCACAGTAGAGCTTCTACACGACTCAGATAAGCAGACCATCGCTGATGCCGTAATGATCTGGTCGCCTACCGAGTACATTATTGATAATGGAGATCCGGGTTATAGTTCTTCACCATCCAGCAGTGACCCGAGCTTGGGTTGGACGAGATTTACGAATTCAGACTATCTAGTGGAAGGGTTCTTTGATGACGATGTCGAGCAGGCGGGAAGCTTATTGGTTAAGCCTAACGCCACATGGCAGTTCAGCGTTCCCGCGGGAAACTATGCCGTTTATACAACATGGCCGGCGCACCAAAATCGAACTGACAAAGCGCGATACTCTCTGGTATATCCCGGTACCGTAGCTGCTCCAATGCCGGTGATCGTTGATCAGCGTGTGGTTCCGGAGGATATCGAAGATGAATCCGGTAAGTGGGAGCTTTTATTCAACAGTGTTCCGCCGGTAAATGGCAGGATTACTATTGTCATTGAAAATGCAGGTACGGGTAACTTGATTGCAGATGCAATCAAGTTGGTTAAATTGTGAAACCAGATTTTGATGTTGTGGTTGTTTAATACGGACTGAGTTTCCAAAGATTACTCCCAATCTTAAAGCTATGGGCCGAAAGTAAATGGGTTCCGCTGTGGCCGGTGAGAATTTATCTGGGGGTACTAGGAAGTCAGTATGTCGCACAATTGCCATATCATACGCGAAAGTCCGACGAGGAAAGTGTCGGTGAATGGATCGAAATTACGGCAACCAACTATTGCCGTGGATTTCCATATAGTATTGGTCGCTTTCAAATAATAAATCAATTAGCGACACGAACAGACTGTTGTATGTAACGAAAGGCAACTATTACTTTATGATCTTGGGGAGAGCGCTTAATAGCTGGAAACTACTGGTTGATTGCTATAACGAAGTTGAAGCGAATCTTCCCTAACTGGGCGAGATATTTATTGGTCAAAATCTGCAAGATAGGGAGGCTTGAGTAACAATGTATTAATGCGTTTTGTCATTCAGGCGCGTTTTAGCTCATGGTTAACGAGCACTGATAGAGTATGGAGCATCGGTACTTTACGTGATTACCGATATTCAGCCATTAAAAATGCCGCCTGTGATGTTCTACAGGCGGAAAAATTAGTGACACTGTACAAGCAATGGTTAGACGGTAATCGCTCTGACGTGTATCTAAACCTGAGCAATCCCACCGTCCACCGGCAGATCAACACCTGTAACGTATGAGCTGTCATTGGACGCCAAAAACACGGCTGCATCGGCTATTTCACTCGCCTGTCCGAATCGCGCCAGCGGTACCTGCGCCACCATTGCGGCACCCATTTCCTGTACCTGTTCTTCTGGCAATCCAAGTTTTCCGTAAATGGGCGTTTCGATGGGTCCGGGGCTGATGGCGTTTACGCGAATACCGCGTGGCATCAGGTTGATGATCGGTTGCACGAGGTATCCTGCCTTAACCATCCAGCTAGCAAGCGTTGAGCGTGGTAATTCCACACCAATACGCTTCAGACGCTGTTCCTGCCGGTACAGCGGCAAGCCATCGGCATACTTACTGA
>JBCCHD010000032.1 GCA_039028935.1 Pseudomonadota bacterium
CGCCCATACTAACAGGTCTTCATCCACGTTGTTGATGCTAGCGAACATGCTGGTTTGCAAGATGCTAAATTCGTTGGGATCAAGCAACTTTTGCATAAAGTTCGACCCGTAGCCAATCAACACGACAAGCCCGATCGCGAGTGCAATGCCAATAAGTTTTAAGGCGAAATATCCAACGATCGCACCGAGGATGCCGCCAACGATCGTTCCGGCCGTCGCGGTCGTGTAAACGATCCCACTCGACCACCCCTGGGCGACGGCAAACGAGTATGAGTATTCACCAGCAAAGAATGCAGCGATCAGAAACAACCCGGCGATCCAGCCGTTGTTGTCGTTCTCCGAATCTGAGGGCTTCTCCCCGCTTTTATGAATTAACCAAAGCGGTATCAAGTCCTTCATTGGGCGTCCTCTAGCGCCGGCGTCGCCGGCGCGCCCAATGTCTGACGACGATACTGCACATGCCGCATGAAGTGGCCGGTCTCGGTGTTCAATACCTTCGTATAGATCACCGTCGATTCAATATTCTTGTGGCCTAACCAGGCTTGCACAATATTGACCGGCACAAAGTGAAGGATCTGATTCACAGCAAAGGAATGTCGGAACGTATGGGGTGTCGGCCGAAAGGGAAGCTCCAGGTCGGCCGTCCATTTGTCGATACGGTTCTGCACGGTTTGTGGGGTGACTGGAAAAAGGCGATCTTTCTGCCCTGGCCGATGGGTGACGATGAAACGCTTAACGCGTTCGAGGAATTCAGGATCTGGTGTCGGGACAACTCGTTGCAGCGCCCGGGCGTTGACCTTTTTCGGTCGCCCTACTTTCTTCTGCTTCAACGTCTCAAGAGAGACTTCTTCGTATTGAAAATCGAAGTGTTCTGGCGTGAGCGCGAGCATTTCGCTTACGCGCGCACCGGTATGCCACAACACATCCAGCATTAAATAATGGCTGTCGTCGAGTGTTGCAGCGAGCACGCTTTCAATCTCCGGAAGCAACAGATACTTCGGTAATTCCGGATGCTGCTTGAGCGCAACCGGCCGTCGATCGATCAGCCGTTCCCAATTGATGTCAACGATCGCTTGCGCATCGAATAGGCGCGCAGCGTTCACCGGATGCAACACATCGGGTGAATTCACTGGCACAGTAGAATGCACTGGAACGACGGCGTTGCCGTCGACCAGGCTATTCATAGTATTGCTCGGCGTCGCGGTAATCGCCGCCACGAAGATTCGTATCGCTGTAGCGGGGACCGCCAGCGGAACGGAAGTAAGCGCCAAGTAGTCGCTTCGCGACGAGTCCGACCACGATCAGGCCAAGGCCGATGAGCGTATAGGTAACGAACTCGGTGAGATCCGCGTCGAAGCCAGGGAGCTTGCTGATCAGCAAGGCACCGACCAGGACGACGAGCATTGCAACATGCAATTTAATGATCAGTTTGAACATGAAGCACCTCCTTTGAGTCGGTTAGTAAAATCATCGTTATTCATTTGGCCTCCTAGCGTTGAATAACACATTCAACGGTTCAACCATCAATGGGTCCCGTTGAGTGTTACGAAACGCGGGTCATTTCAATTCCAAATACCCTTCCCTTTGCATCGTCTCCTGCATGTCCGCGTGGGTAGAGCACTCTACCCCGCCGACTGTCCATTCGTGGCGCGGCTCTGAACGCGCCTCGAGCATCAAAATACACAACTTCGTATCAGCAACATTGGCCGTCACGCGGTACTTGTTGCTGCTATCCAAATACTGAATATCGATGATTTGCGTTATCGACTCGCCGATGACTTGGAAAACAAAAGCGGGCCGTGGTTCATCGATCGGCACTGACCATTGCTGTTCAAGGGTATCGAGCGGCACGTCTCGATCGCCGCAGTCTTCGCCGGCGGCGAGCCAGGTGTGTTCACCGCTGGCTTGATCGGGAATCAGTGCAAAGGCGAATTTGCGATGGCCGACGTCTTCGATCGTCGCGAGCACTCGATAGCAATCACCGGCATCGCTGTCGGGCGCTTCGTCCACCAGCGCAACGCTCTGCCCGATGACTCGATAAATGAAATCGTAGTCCGGCTCGATCTCGTACCAAGCTGCTTCGGATACATATGGATTCCGAGCGGGTTGCTGTGCCTGTGCAAAGCAGGCAATCAACAACGTCGTCGAAAGCAGTAGCGATCGTGCAATCATGTCGGGTTTAGGCCATCGGCCTCCTCAAGCGTTTTTTCGGTTAATTCAGTCCAATATCGTCCAGTCCGCCAAAAATCTTAACATTATCTCTAGGATAATCCCAAATCAGGTGTCCAATAAATCCGCTCGAGCGGATCCCTGCAGGACGCCGGCGCCGGCGAGCTCGCGCGGATCCACCAGCTGACCCCGTGGCGAAGGCCTCCGTCACGAAACCCTGCAATTTACAGGGTAAAACGCAAATCCTGAACGCAGGATGACAAAGCTGGAAAATCCGAAAAGAGCGAGCAAAGTGGATTAGGGATTCTATAGAGTATTCCCTAAATGCGAGTAGAATAGGAAAAACGCGCCTACAGGAGACTTTCGATGAAATGGATCGCTCACCACGGAGCATCGCTCAAAGCATTTCACCAGACCCCGGCTCTGGTCGACGTCTACGTGTGCGAATCCGATTTGCACACCTACCTCGTCCTGGGTGAACGTTGGGACAATCCGGCCGCATCGATCACCAACAACTTCCAGCCCTACGCGACGCAGGTCATGGAATGGCTCGATATCGATCCTGGTCGAGTGATTCTACTCGAGCTGTATCGTCGGCCGGTCGATCATCCCCGTTACTTGAATCAGGACGAATACACACTCGATCTGTTCTGGCCTGATAACAAGCCCGTGTTCTCACAGCAGAAGTGGCGACCGCTTAATGACGAGCTGCGCGAGCGCATTTTGACGACGCTGTGTGAGCAACACCAGGTGACATTTTCATACGAGTACAAAGAACTCGATGTTGATCCCTGGGACATACCGGGAAACCAGTCGGGCCAATTCGACTGATTCGACGCGAATATCGCGCCGCACAGTGCTCTCAAATTAAAAAAGCAGCATCGTTCCCCCAACGAGAACACACCAGCGCTTCATTTGAAGCGTGTTTTACGCGTGAAATCGCGAATTCCGTCTCTAACGATTCTGAGTAAGATAGTCCACTGCGCCTACCAGGAAACAACATGCAAGAAACAATCGCGCTCAAGGATCGAATCGTCGCGGAGTACACAGCAAGACGCCAAGGTTGCCTATCGCCGTTTATGACAGTGAATGGCATTGGATGGGGAACAGGGTTCGGGATCGCCTATTCAGGCGAGGCCGATCGAGTCATGCACAACGCAGCAAAGTTGCTGCTGCACATGGCGAGGCTTCGCATCGAGTCAGAAAGCACAGCGGATGAATTCGAGGCCGCAATTGAGGCAATAGTCGATGGTGACGACAGCGACTTGAAAGCCGATGCGCGTGTGCTCGTCTCTTGCATTGCTGGATAGATCGTTCAGGCTAGTCCGATGAGCATTGCAATCGAAAACAACACGGGGTTTGCAGAAGCAAAGCCTGTTGTATACGCCCTACTCTTACCCATCACGTTGCTGGTCGTGGCATCGTTTATGCCCTTTATTTTCAACATCCATACCGGCGTCATCGTCGCCGGCTTGAGTTTCCTAGCAACGTTTTTTTGCTTGAACGCAGTTCAAGAGCGAATCGTATCGATGCCGCACGACGTGGGGCTTCGGTGGATTCGCACACCGCTTTTGATCTTCGTTGGGGTATGGTCGATCGCTCTTTTGGTGGCCGACAAGACGCAGAGTTTTATCGCGATCATGCCTGCATTTGCGCTATCCGTTATCCCAGGATTGTGGCCACTCTTAAACCGATCCGAAGAAGGTACGCCAAAGCCAAGACGCTTGAGCTACCTATCGACGTTCTGGATTGGTTTTCTGGCCTACATGATTTTGGTCGCGTCCGGCGTACCGTCCTGGTAGAGCCTCACCTATTCGCCGAATAGATCACCGATCGGGGGATTGTCCGGATCGTCGTAGCAAACGTGGCAATAGTAGTTATTGTCACGCTTCATGCGAGAAAACATCAGACCGTTTGGAAGCGTGGCCCACTGGCCGCTGCCTACAACGTTAGGATCGTTGGTGCAGACGTGGAGGATGCACCGAGGGTTAGAGCAGAATTTGGAGTCTTCATAAAACATGGTCGCCAGTCAGCTTGCATGTTTTTGAAGGCGACTGCGGCAACCGGCCGCACACTTCTCACTTAGCGGTTTCGATCCAGCGTTTGCGAAAAACGTGTTGAAAGTGATTTAGCTCCATGAAGACAGCAATCAGGAACGCGCCGATGTAGAGCGGTACGGCCCAACTGGTTGCACCGAACAGCGCGAGTAGCGACGCGACAAAGATAACGTCCATGCCAATCATGGCGGTTTTCTTCATTGGGCCAATGATTGCTTTGGTGCCCATGACTATGAACATCACTAACATTGCGAACACAAATAGAATCATGTCTCTTTATCCTCATCGTTTTCTGTATCGTCGGGTTCGCTCAGTTCTTCAAACACGCAGTCTGCTTCCTGCCCTTTCGGAGTGACTTTTGCACACTCGAAGTCACTTGCAGTGAAGCCGTCCATTCGCCGACCAATAAATAAAAGTATAGGCACGCCTCGCGCATCCAGCTTTTTGTATTCACGCTTTCCACGCGTCGAGGTTGTGATGTCGAGCACCTTATGGGCGATTCGAGCATCAACCAGGTGCGCAACAGCTTCGTCACACGGGGCACATAGCGGCCCCGTATACACCGTAACGATGCCCTTCTTCGCATAGAATGGCGGCCTGTAAATACTGTGCTGAACACTGTCCAGCACCGGCACCATGCCATTCTCAAGCGCACCCCGAACTTCGTTTCCCGCGTCTGTTACCTCTTTCAATCCTTCGTTAACTGCTTTGAGTGTATCGAGCAGCGTTCGTTTCTTTTCTTCTTGCGCAATCGCGAGCTCGTTGACACCGAACACGATGCTAATCACTACAAAGGCCATCGGCAGAATGCGGGAAATCCTTAGACCGATGCTCTTAAACACGGGCACGACGCAACGTAAGTATCCTTTGTGCAGTGCGTACCATGCGCCCGTTATGACCAGCGTCGCCAGCCACCAGGCCGGCGCGCCCGGGCGCAACCAGGTCAGCTCGAGACTCGAGAGCGACAGCGTTGAAATGCCAATCGCGGTGATGAAACCAAGCGCTGCGATTGACAACAAAGTTAAGGCGATCGTCCGAAAAGAATACGTCATTGCCGTGTCTCTACTGAGGCGCATTGGCAACAAGCGAATCGGTAGTCATACCGAAACGGCGTGATGTTGCGAAGCGAATAGCGATCGTTGCGATTGGAATCGACACAACGAAGGCAGCTAAGTTAAGCCAGCGTTGAGCGTAAAGCTCTATCAAAATCCGGTTGTCTTCGGCAACACCGGGGAACGCCAATGCCGCGTAGGTTTTGTCGATCGGAACCCAAGAGACAGCAAAGTACATCAATGCAACGATGCCCATAATGCCGAGTGCCCCGCCTAGGAACATGACGATTTGATGCACACCGCGAAGCGGTTGCTGAGTTGTGTAGACGAACCAGGCCAGCGAGCCAAGAGCAGCAGCGAGGATCACTGTACCGAGAAGGACGAAGATTGCTGACACCATGCGAACGCTCACTTGTAGGCGCAAGAGCAGTCAGTTTAAGAGCAATACCACAATATTGCAATTACGCAACGGAATAATCGGGAGTGGTTTGTCGGCGGGACCTGCGGTCCTCAAACCACGACATTTATTGCTGCCAAAAAGAAAGACAATCCGAGGATTGCCTTTCTGAAAAAACCTGGTGCTAAAAAGCGTTAGGTGTTTTCGGGGTGTTGATCGGCGAACTCATCGTCATCGTCTTTGTGAGACAGAGAAAAGAGATAGCCGATCAATCCAACAACGGCGCATAAGCCTAAGCCTAGTGCGATGTACGCTGGAATATTCACATAACTACCCTACCTTTTACTCTGTTTTGTCTTACGTGTTCTTCGTGGCCGAGTTAAACCAACGAACAACAAGACGATACCGACTAGCACAGGTATAACGCCGATCCAGTCTCCTTTTAGCATGATGGCTAAGAGTCCAGATCCGACGAGTACCAGGCCCAACTTTCGACTATCTTCCCGCAAGGTTTTTACGGAAATCAGTCGGCGCTTTCGCAACGCTACAAAGAGTCGACCAAGTTTAGAATCTAGCATGATGTTTCCGATCTTTTGCGTAGAACAGAAACCCATCCGAGAATGCCTGAAGGCATCCGTAAACGAATGGCCTTCAAGTCCTACTAGGTTCTTTGAGCACTATTGCTCACTGACCATTATACGCCCGATTTACGGGGTAGTCGAAGTGCTCTGAGGGGCCGGAACGGTCGCCACAGACGCCTCATAGACCGCGTATGCGCCCTCTGGCGTCAGACAGCCGTGTACGTGCCGATCGGCCGGTAGATCGCTCCAGGAGACGCTTACAGCGCCCTCCTCCCCGATCCGGCTTATGTCGACCAAACGCACCGGCCTCGCCCCTGGGAGCGTGCGTGCGTGCTCTCGGTTGATGAAGCCGAGCCAGCGGACAAAACGGCGCTCTCCATCGGGCAACAGGTATCCAACGGTCTCCGAGCGAGTCTCGTCGGTGAGCTGGATATTTCGCTTGTTCTGCTGTCGATTCAATACGAGGCCAATCATAGGCCGGGTACTGTATACGCATACAGCTTCAATCGTCCACGATTGCGAGCTAATGGCGGGCCTGGGTTCGAGGCTCACAGCGTCCTATCGACGGTGTGAACCTGGCCGTGGGTAGGCGGGATTTGATGCGATCCGTCTTTCACCATGCCGGACACATGCCAGTCTTACTTCGCCGTTTCGATACATCGCCGCGAGGTCATGCGGGTTCGCCGCGTGCCCCGTGGGGTTGAATAAATGGATGGGGATCAAAGAGCGACGTGCTTGCAGTCAATCAGGCCGTGTCCTCGCTACGCTGCGGGCCGCACCAACCTGGTGACAGCTTCGCTTATCCGGCGCTCTGCAAAAGACCCCACATTCAACCAACCACGGAGCAAGACTCATGGCTAACAAAAAACCAGACCTTTACGCTTACACGATCATCGAGACTGCCGGCGAAGAAACCAAAGACTTTTGGCAACGTGTCGGGTCAGCATGGAGAAACCAAGACGGTTCGATCAACGTTTCACTGAACGCCCTACCCGTCAACGGCCGGTTGCACATCCGCGAGCCGAAGGCGGACGATGAGAGCTAACCACTCTCACCAAGTGCCCCCCGCTCTTTAGCAATCGGGCACTTTGAATCGGATGGTCAGGGCATAGCCCTACCATTCGATTCCACGTATTCACACAGCTTCTTAAACACGCGCTTACCTTTTGGCGTGATCCGAATCGAGCGATCCCGCGCGTTACCATGTTTGGTCACTGTCTCGACCAGCCCAGGTCCCTTCGCTTCTTTGTCAGCGCGACCTTTACCAACGTGGAGCATGGCCTGAACCACGCGCGCGTATTCCTGGTTGCGCGAGCCTCCGGCAACTTCGGCCATTGTTTTACCTTCGTGCTCGACGAAAAACATAAAATCGCGCAACTGAGAAATTTTGATAATGCCTGACCGCTCTAGGCTATCGAGTAACTTGTGAAGGTCCGTGAATTCACGATTTCCATTCATTGCTTTTATTCCTTTTCCATGGAAGTCGTCGTTGGCTGATCCGGCCAAGGGCCTAACACTGCATCGATAACTTGGAGCCAGTTTAACCGCCTAAACGCGGGATTCGTATGTGTCGCGAGTGACCGCCAGAAAAGGAATATCAGTTGATCTTCTTGTTTCCGTCCTCTACACCATAGGTGCCACTCACCTTTCAGCGCCATGCGCTGTTGTGGCGCTAGAGGCGTCTGCGTCTCTAGCCACCACGTAATAACATTGCACCCGATCACGCGACCGCCTCAAATAAAGAGCCTTGCTCGCCCGTGCAATCTCTGTCGCGAAAATCAACACAAGCCAGCTCAACAACGGGCTTAACGCCCTTCCAAGACTCGGCGCAAAAGCTGGTATCAATTCCCATGCCAATGTCTAAGGCCAAACCTGTTTGCTCACAAAACGCCTTGTACTTATCCGACTCTCGCCGCTCAAAGCATTGGACACCGGAATATTGAAAACCGCTTGATTGCTGCGGGATGATAAAAACGCCTTCGTCTGCGATCTCGCTCGCAACGTCAATCACTTTGAATTCGGCTTCGCCGCCGTGATAACGCACGCCTTCACTGCCTCGAAAGGTTCTGACGCGTCCGAACGGTGGGTTACTGATCGCGCTATGAAACCGGCCTAGCTTGCGCAACGCCTCGACGTCCGTAACGTCCATGCAAATCCAGGTCGCTTCGGGAACCAGCTTCTTTCCAATCCGCACATACTCGGGATTGATCTCGACGCACGTCACGTCCGCGCCTCGATGCCTCAGCAGCGTTGTATAGGCCAGTACGCCAATACCCGCGCAAAGGTCGATGATCCGCCGCCCTGTGTTGTCTGGTGCCGTACCAAGCTCTAAAGCAGCTTCCCACGCCAAATCCAACGGCGTAAAAAACGCACCGGCGTCGCCGTTGATGGTGTTCGCACCTTCATGGTAATTCGCAAAAACAAACTCTTTCTCGTCGTCTGTCAGTACGTCCTTGTCCAGCAGTTCCATTGCCGCCTGATGATTCCGTGATTCTTGCTTAGTAAGTTTAGCCATTGCTGTTCCCCTCGGTTTCGTGTGTTGAGCGTGAGCGCCATGCGCCATCGCTCCTGCACGACTGGCGAAGTCTGGGGTAGCAAATGGAAAGGGAATGGTGCGGGATGGAGGCCGCTGGTGCGGCCCGCAGCGCAGCGAGGACACGGGCAACGACTGACCCGGTTGACCTTGAAATGCGCGAGTGGCGAAGCCCTTAGCAATTCTTGAGAGCGCGTGAATACGCGCGTAAAACAGGTAGGCGAAAACAACATCGCTTTCGCGTTGTTGGCCTAGCCCTATGGCTTTATTCCTTGACGGTAGACTGCTTAAAGCAGACTGCTTACCGCCGTTTGTAGGCGCGGGATCAAAGATCCCCAAACGGCTGTGCATGACACTCCTATTTGTTGTGGCGATCGCCGGGAGCCGCTCGCTGCTCTCGGTTCACGCGATCTCGAATTTCCTCTCGATCGACACGCATATCGCGTGGTGCTTTCGTTCCAAGTCGTACTTGGTTTCCTTTGACGCCGAGTACCGTGAGTTCTACTTCGTCACCTATGCAAATCGTCTCCCCGATTCGTCTGGTAAGAATGAGCATAAAGCCTCCATTAGAAGCTCGAACTGTCGATGGAGGCACGGGTATCGCTGTCGCGATAAATCATGCGGTAGTCGTCGACGTCTGAGCTGCGACATTCATAAAGTTCAGCCTCTACAGGAACGAATGGGCGCGACAACTGCGTTGTCGTGCATCCTGAGAAAGCGGCTCTGATGGTGTTATCGAAACCACGCCTGAACCGCGTGATCTCGTCTTTAGGCATGATGATGTTGACTAACACCGTGCCATTTTCAGTAAGTCGTGACTTGACCAACTGAAAATACTCGAGCGTGAGCAAGTGGGATGGAATCGAGGTTTCGTGGCTGAATGTGTCTAACACAATCAGGTCGTACGAAACGTCACTTGCAAGCAAGAACGCTCGCGCATCGGATACGGTCAGATCGAAGTCTGGCGAATCGATGCCAAGAAACTCTGCGCCAATCTCGTTGAGCGCAGAATCAACATCAACGAACTTTATCGTTGTGTCGGTAGTATCGCGGCCGCGGCCGAAGGTGAAACCGCCAGCTCCTAAAACCAGTACAGATTTTGGCTTGAGCGCATCGCGGCCTTTGAAGGCGCGATCTTCAAAATACTCGATGTACTGATGGCCTTGGTCATTCGCGTTAGTACGGCTTGCAGAACTATCGTTAATGTCTAACACAAGCGCCCCGTCAGCCATGTCGACGGTGCGGTAATTGGCGAACGGAGTCGTTCGCATAAATGTCGAATTCTCAAACGCAACGTTGAGAAAAACGACAATCGCACTGACACAAAGTGCGATGACAAACTTGTACTCGGTGCGCGTGCTTGGGATCAATAAGTAGGCGATCAACAAGAGCGCCGAATCAATGGCGATGGCCCAACCAACGCCGAGGTAATACATGATGACCAATGTCGTCAGCAGCCCACCGACGACGTTGCCCCAGGTGCTTAGATTCAGGGCATTACCGGCTTGCTCTGAGGCGTGCTCTCCCCGCGTGTAGTTAATCAAAATAACGACCGTCTCAGCCAGCAAGTAGACGATCGGCGCGAGGATGATAAGGACATAGAAAGCGACCGCGACCAGTTGCGGTAATACCTTCAAGGTGTATTCAAAAAAGAATCCAGCCGCGACATAGGAAAGCCCGACGCCGGCGAGCAGCGCGACCGCGCCCAGGTTGCGTTGCAGTCGAGCAGCGTGTCCGTCTTTCAGCAACCCACCACGCCAGTAGCCGGTTGCCAGCGCAGCAAGAAAACCCGTAACAACAAGGCTGGTGATAATAGTATTCGAGCCAACGAAGGGAACCAGTTGGCGCAATGCAATCATTTGCAGAGACACGCTCACGAAGCCTTCCACGATCAATATGCCGATCGTGAGTTCGCGAGTTAAGGCACGTTCGGTATTCATAAGAACGGCCAGTCCGGATGCAACGCTTTGAGGATTTGCGGATGAAGCGGGAACGTTTTTGGCGATCGATGCTCTTGGGATTTAGATCGGTTCTTATGCGAAAGGCGCTGAACAAAGAGATAGGTATCGTCACGCTTGACCAGCTCGCCCGATCGGATCTCGCCTAACGAAGAAAGCGCGGCGCGCTGCTTTGCCGCGTAGTCGTTGTAGATCGATTTATCGATGTCGGTAGGCACGGCCATGCTTACCAGCTTCACGACTTGTCCGTTTCTAATCGCGGCCCAATGTTGTCCTAAACTCTCATCGCTCAAGTAGTGCCTCCACGCTGAAAAATATGAGAAAGGATCACCCGAAGGTGATCCTTTCACAAAACGCCAAATCCACGGTCGCTCTAAAAAGAGTTCGGTGGAACGCCGTAATGGTTTCAGCCGGAGCCTAACCACAGTCCAAAACCTCGCCGCGCGAGGGCTAATGACTGTGTGCGCGATCATGCGACGTCTGTCTTGCGAACGGTTTGTTCGATCTCACCGCCATTCATAAGAAAGCGATGAGCAAGAGACGCAGCCGCAGCAGCACGAAAAAAATAACGCTCGTCGTTCTCGAGTGCGGACATCCAAGATTGCAGATAGGACGCGTGATCGTCGTACCGCCCTTGAATGCCAATCTCAGCACAGCCAAAGGCAGCACCGAGTTCCGCAACAAGTTCTTCAAACGCTATGGCTTTCTTATCGCTTTCAGCTCCGGTAATTCGCGGTCTCGCCAGTCGGCTTTTGTGACCAGTCGAATGTATCAATTCGTGGATTAGAACCCCTGCATACGCGGGGCCATCTACGAATTGCCGAACCAGGTGTACTTCGTCCGTCGAGGGCCTATAGAAACATCTATTCCCTCCGCGCACGATGCACAAGCCAGTGGCTTTGCAGTACACAGAAGCGATTTGGTCTACTGCGTTAACGATCTCCGTTTCTTCATACTCGCGAATCTCCGGCTGTTGAGGTAAGTCCTCGAGGCCGTCAATCTGCGCGATGTTGAAAACAGTGAAACGCTTCAACATTGGAAAGGATTGTTCTTCCGTTCCGCCGTTGGGTGTATCTACTTCACGCGTGAGCGTTTTGTAGTACACGCAGCCGACACCTTTTTCGCCTTTTCTAACTCGCCCACCGAGCGCTTGCGCTTGCTTGAAAGTAAGCCACGCGTTGTGCTCGTAGCCGAAATCATCCATCGCCATCCAGAGAATGACGATGTTGATGCCTGTATAGCCGTCTTTCGTCGACCAATTGAACGGCATCGTTGCTACGCCGGTATGCTCCCATTGTTTCCGCCAAGGCAGATCACCAGATTGCATACGTTCGAGCAGTTTGCGAGTTAAATCTCGCTGCACATTAGTAGTCATGTTGTCTTCTCCAACCCCTGAAAAGCCGAGGTGCGCGCGACGCCGGTAGGCATCTACAAATGAAGGGTACGATGCGCCCCTCAAGTGTTCAGTTGTCTAAACTGGTCACCTCCTGATCCGAGTCGTGTCGAAGAAGGCACGAAGTTCGAGTGCGTATCTCATCATCCGTTGGGCGTTCGTCAATAAATGCGTAGGTTCCGTTGTCATAAAACTGCAAAAATCCCCATTCAATTTCTGCATCGGTTTGGTTTAACTTCGGTGGATGTTTCCACCACACCAAACGTTCTGTGACAACAAGTTGATCCTGATCGCCCATTTATAAACTTCGTCGATAATATTAGTTCCAGATCGTTAGCAATCAGTGTTCATCAATTCGTCCGACAGGTATAAACTCGTCAGCAGCCCTTAGCTGTGCTCGCACAGCTTCGGGTTAGGAGGTCTCGACCCTGTAGGCGCAGGTAGAGGCCTCCGCCTTTCCCTGCCCAGGGGCGTTGTGGTGAGAAAGGACCCGGTTGAAATGGGCTTGCGCTTGCTCAAGCACCTGATTTCGGTCGGGTCCTGTGAAAGTAATTTCATCGCCACGTACAGTCCTGCTTACTGACCAAAGCCCATCTCTCGTAGGCTTTACATCATTGATTTTCAGACGAATCCCGACCATCAATTGTTGCCTGCTAGTACGTCCTCGCAAAGCTGCGGGTTGTCTTCACAGATCGGGTGAACGAAATCGGGCGCATCCCCTTCGTCCTCGTCCGAAGTATCGTCCTCGGCCAGCGCGTCATCGCACAATCCGGGGTTATCGGCGCAGATCGGCGGTAGATCGTCGTCAATGGGGCCTGGCTCAAGCTCTGAGCAGTCCGCTTCGGGGTTTTCAAGGCAAGCCTCTAGCTCGGCCTGGGCGAGCGCAGCGGCTTCCTCAGCGGCTTCATACGCCGCCTCGTCTTCCTCTGTGGGGCACAGATAGGGAGCGTCGATACAAATCTGAGGGGTCAAGCTGAATTCCGCTGGTTGAGGGCCAGCCGAGTACGCAACCGCCTCCGGCGAGTTTGCTTCGGCATAGGCCAAAGCGTCGTTCACAGCACCGTCGGACGTGTCCCAAGACGGCAGTCGTGTGCAGTAGGACCGAACATGGAAATGGCTTCGGTGACGCTTGAGGTAAATCAGCGGCGGTTGCCAGCATTTGACGAATACCGATGGGCACTCACCTAGAACGAATCCAGTTGTCGCGCACATCAAGAATGCGCTGGCCATGTCCTTCTTGTTGTCGTCGTCGAAGTCGTATGGCCCTGCAACAGCAGGCGGCGCAGAGAGGGCAAAACACAGTCCTAAGACTGTGAGTAGTCCGGCAAATCTACGTGCCGGTCGATGCGAGTTGAGGTTGTTCATACTCGGCCTCCTTATCAAAGTCGAATGGGGTTAGAGATAGAAGATAACGACCGTTGTGCTCACCGGTCACATAAACCAAAACGCCCTTGGGCGGCGCCAACGAATCACGATGGCTGCCCCATGAAGCGGTTTGATGAATTACAGTCTTATCGATGCCCTGGCCGATCATCCAGTTGGTGACGGCCTCGGCGCGTTGCTGTGCGAGTTTCGCCGTTCCGACAAAACTCTGTCCATGCGAGTGACCCATCACCACGTAGTGATTACCGTCTTTGTGGTGCTTCACGATGTCACGTAGCACCGGCAGTCGTTCACTCGGCAGCACGGACGATTCGTTGTAGAACGGAATGTAGAACGGGTCTGTGACGTGGGGTACTGACACAATGGCTGCTGGCTTCGCATCAGCTAAAGCAGGTTGCGCTTCGCTAACCTGGGTTTGAGTCGGGACGCGATCACCGGCGCGCATGTCGCGGGTAATGGCGGCAAGCTCTGCTTCTCGAGACGAAGGCGCTGCAGACGATTGCGCACCGGACTTCGGCACGGTCAAATCGCGATAAATGATTCGCTCATTTTGCTGCGACTTATAGTCTCGGGATTTGTAGTCAATCGGATCTCGCTCAACGTTCGTGGCACACGACGCAAGCAAAAAAGTGGTAAGAACAAGAGCAAAATATTTCACTGTGCGCCTCCTAGGAAAAGCTCAAAAGAGACGAGCTTGTGTTCGTTGTCGATTACTACTGCTTGATCGTCCAGCGTAATAGCGAGAAGTGCATCTTCAATAGTCATTACGCGGCCGTTCGGAAGTGCAGCGGGTAGCGATTGCAAAGCGATCGCACTGGCCTCGCGCGGCGCATTACCGCCTAACGCAAGTCGGTAGCCATGTGGTTCTAAGAACCAGTCCGCGGCCTGGGCGACAGTGGTGATATGGCTTGGCAGCTCAAAGCGCACTTGAGCTTTTAATCCAGCGGAAGACGCGAACGCACTCGATGAGATAAGCCAAGTTGACGCTAGAGCGATAATCAGAAAATTCTTCATTACGACAATACTCCAGCAATAATTAGGGTTAGATAGACACCAGTCGCGATAACTGCGCTGGTCACGTATTCCATTCGACGCTTGATGATTTCGTTCTCGCGGGATTTGCGAAAGATCGGCCAAAGGCCGGTCAGCATGGCAAGCAAATAACCGGGCAGAATTTTTCCGATGCTAGTGAGGTCATCGAACGTAACTAAAGCGATTAGCCAGGTAAGGGTAAGCGCCGTGAACGGGAAACTCACACAAACCTGTGCGGGTCCGTATGGCATTTCCTCGATGTTCTGTTGAACACGATTTAGGAAAAAGAAAGTTGCGGCGCAAGCGAGCACCGCAACAGGTACGCCAGTGTGGATACCCCACACTGTTGGGAGGAATGAAGCAAGCACAAACAACGTCATCGGTGGCAGTGCCGCGAGGACAACAGGCCGTGCGATGTCGAAGTAAGATTTCACCTCAGCGGTTGCTAGCATAATCCTGTCCCACGGTTGCCCAAGGCGTGATGTATAGTTCCTCGGCTATGTAGACGCGGATGGGTGTACCAGGTCGCAACGTAATCGTTGGCACCAGACGCAAATACTTTTGCGCAAGCGGGGCAAACTCACGTCGCGCCGACTCGCCTATATCACCGGCAAACGTATCATCGCTATTGAAACCAGTACCGGAACGGCTGGTTTCTGAGCTCAAGACAGCGTAAGCAGCAACACCCAGGAATTGCGCAAGGAAATGTCGGTTAACCTTGTCCTTGACGGCCGCAACGCCTTCTCGATCCAAAGCGTATTGACGTGAAAAGTTCAACTTGTGGCCGTTGGGCAGTACCACCCAATTCACGGTCAAAGCCATACGCGCCTGGATCGGCTCGTTGACGTTACTGATTCGCAGCGATCGACCATCGATCGTCGAACCTTTCGGAATCAGAATATAACGATTGCTCACGTCGTAAACGTCTTCAATGATGCGAGCACGAAATGGACCCACGTAATCACTAATGATTTTCTGGTCGAGAACACCTCGAATGACCGTCGTTACCGGCAAAAGTTTCTGGCCTTCTTGTGGCAGACCGTCAACGGAGTTGGAACGGGTATGGCCTAGCTCAAGTGGTATTTGCGGTGCAGCCGCAGTCGAGCCAGCAGCAGGAATAGCGCGAGCGCCGCCCTGCTCTATCTGCGCCTTGTAAGCGTTCGCGCGAGCGATTTCACGACGGACATTGGCAATCGTGTCGTTGACACTGGCCTGCCGGTTCGGGGTCAAATCGGCCGTTGAAGCCGTCTGTATTTGCGGTCGTGTCGAAGGGGACTCGAAGCCTAAATCAAGATCGTAGTCATCGTATCTAGCGAGCCGGACGCGCTCTAATTCCTTTTGCTGCCACTCGTCAACTTGCGGCTGTGCAACCGGTGCGGGGTTGTTTTGCTCGTCGCGCTGACCGCGCAGGCTTTCAATCAAACTCTCGCGGGGATCTTCATCGCGGGTTTGCTGATTGCGTTCCGCTCGATTAAGGCGATTAAGAAAGTCCTCATCTTCTTGTTCTGGCGACTGGCGAGTATCAACGGGTCCTCGCTCTGTTTGTTGCGTCGTTACCTGTGTGCCGCCGCCGACCAAACGCATGATCGTGCCAATACACAACACAATCAGGAGCGCAGCAAGGATGAAAATACCAGTTCGTTGAGCCTTACGATTGTACGTTGAGGGTTCTTCCTCAATCGTTTCGTCTCTGTCATTGATAGCCATAGTTGCGCCTCAAATTAGTAAGCGCCGCTAGTAGCGGAATCTTCGCGAGTGACAGTGATCTTCGCTTTGTTGTAGCGAAGGACGAATTCAGGGTAAAGGCCAGCGAGTTGATAAACGAGTTGATCTGAATCGTAGTCGTACTCGATCAGTTCTTCCTTGTCCTGAACGATCGCGGTGATCTGCATCAGACCTTTGTTATCGGTGTTAATCCGAACATAGGTCCAGCGACCGTCGTCCCATACGTCTGTGACATTCGATTCGTTGAAGAAAGATTTGCCGCCCTTCCAACTGTATCGGGTATAGATTTGCGTGCGATAGGCGTGTAGCGCGTCGAGCGTCGCTTGCTCGCCGGCTTGCCGAGCTGCTTGCACTTGCTTTCGTTGAAATGAGAGCTGGTTGCGGAGCTGCCCGTTCTCACGTTCAACCTTCGATTCCCAACCCATCAGTTCGCCGCCGTCGATACCCTGTTCAGCGACAATGCGGACGCAAATATCTGCGCCGGATTTCACGCGCTTAACGAGGAAGTCATAGGACGTATTGGATTTGCTAACGGCCGTGACGGTTGTTGTCCCACCTTCGTTGTTGCCGAAATTCTTGGGCTTGATAAACAGGTGAATGTTCTCCCCGTCTACGTCCCAAAGCTGCGGACTACCAGGCACAGGTTTGCCCTGAATAGGCTCGGGCAAAATGATGTGCGTGCGTTGATGCAACGAAGCGGTCACCGTATAGAGCTGGTACGGTTGCCACTGAATTTCACGACAAGGCTGAACGTCAGCCGCATGTGCGCTACCTACTACCAACAAGGTTAACGCGCCGAACAACCCCTGTAAGGCCGAGGTGCGCGAGGTTAATTGAGCGAGTCTACGTTTCATGTATGGGCCTCCCATTACTGATTGTCCGAAAAGTCTTCGTTCTCTTGATAACTCACGATCTCAAGACCGATAGGGTTTTCTCGCAACCATGCAATGCCCCCATCTTTGTTTGTTATCAGGTTGATTTCGCGATCGGTCATCAATCGCCATTCGATAGTGATGAATTTCTTATCTGGTGCGCCCCGCTCTGCGCCGGTTGGCAAGAACTCTTTGCGTTGCACATAGATATTCGTTCGGTAAACAGTCGACTGAATGCCGCCAGCGAAAAGGGCGTTGTTGTCCTGGTCGAAGTGGTCGATCACACCGACCTCATAAATGACGGAACCGTGTGAACGGTTGCTACGAATATCAGCGGCGCGCTGCGCCGCGTTAAAGCCTGTCTCGCTAGTGAAGTCCGCCTTTAGGCGTGGCGACAAGAATTCCATTACATAGCCAAAATCGGAGCGGATCGTTTCTGGCTGTTCGGAGAATCTACGACGCACCCATTTGCTAAGGATCGATTCGACAGTCGCACCAAGATAGGTGCGCTTTTCCTGGGTCTCAGAGAGGTCGATATTCCACGTACCGGAAGGGTCCATCTTCACCCAAGCGACTTTGTAGTTAGAAGCGAGGTCAGAAGACATCTGCGTGAGCTTGAACGCCATGACGAGTACAACAACGATCAGGCCAAGGCAAATGAGAAACCAACGATTCCGATCGGCCGACAACTCGGCCGCTCGAAGAACGTCCTTGGCTCTGCCAACATCTTTGGCAGTACGAGGCTTTACGGAATTCTCGTAAGCCTCGTCTTGGTCTACTTGTGGATTCAATTTAGTCACGGTTGCCCTTTGTTGTGTTGCCACTTTGATTCACCTCTTAGCGGGATGTCGCAGCAGCTCGCCTCGCTGCACCGCCAAAGCCTAGGGCTGCGGTACGCGCAATAGTTCCAACGGCCTGACCAAAGCCACCCACCCCACCAGCTAACGCGGTTGCGAAGCGGCCAGTAGAAATCAGGGAGAGGATTGCAATAATCAGGAGCGATAAAAGACCGCCGATTTCATCGACGTTAGGAATCGGGAAAGCCCGATCCGGTCCAACTGGCGAATCTAACGGAAGTCCGAAATAACTCGCGAAAAGCACCAGAACCAGAACAAGATTCACACGCGCTATCACGGCATAAAGTAAAAAGCCGACCATGAAACGAAGCCAGCCATCGAACAAGAAAGCAGTTCGCTCAAAGAGCAAAAACGGAATGAACATCCAGCCGATGAGTTTCGATAGTGCGAAACCCCATACCGCCCAGGCGACCGCGAAAAACGCCAAAATGCTAAGAATCAGCAGCGTTCCAGAAAGCAACATCGTCGCGAACGCAATCTTAATGCCGTCCCAAATACTGGTGTCTTCGTGGGTAATCGCAGCAATGATATTTTGAATGTACTCGGTGACAAAAAAGACATCACCAGTCCCAACGATAGGCTCTTGAATGGCGGACGCAAAGTCCCCCGACCAACTGAATAGAGCCGATGTAACCGGCCCGTAGAAATCAAGTAAGGCACGGACAATGGCGATCAGAATGATCGCCTGGAAAACATCGATCAGTTCACCGGCAAGTAACATGTACTTGGCGATGACGGTAACAAGTTTGTAGATAACCCCGAATAGAAAGAACGCCTCGATGAAGGCAGCAGCATTAGAGCCAGGTGCAAGAACGGCATCCAGTAAATCCTCAACAGAGTCCAAGAACGTACCGAATGCTGTGTGCGCATCGCCGTAGTCTGAGTAGTCACCAGCAAACGCAGTCGGAATGAAGAACACCAAGTACGTGATGACGGCGGCCGAAATAACCGCGAAGCGGTTTATGCGCAGTTCGATGGCGCGTTGCTGTATAGGGTTCAAGGGAGTTTGCATCGTGAATGCCCCTCCCCGAATATTTCTTCGCAAGCGGATACCAACTCACGTTTGTTGGTTATAGCGATGATGTTCTTAACTTCTATGATCTCTACGTTTAAGCCCTGACGCGAAATGACACCAGCCGGTTTGTCACCGGCAAAGTAGTCGCGTGACGCTTTGTACGCGCTCTCTAGCTCAGTCAATAAAGCGGTCAGCGCTTTACGGTCGAGTGGCAGGTAGTTGAGTCGCACGAAGTCAATCGTTCCACGCAACCGACCAGCTCTTGTGAATTGCTTGCTAACGTCTCCTACACATTCCGTTTTCTTGAAAAAGTTTTTGACCTCACCACATACAGCGTCAATCACCGCTTGCTTGGCGTCTTCTTCTTGTTTGAAATTGGGATCAAAAGGCTCTCCATCGTCATTTCGCTCGAGACTGTAAGAGACAGTCGAGGCTAGATTGAACTCGCCTAGCATAAGCGGCTCGTCGTTAGCTTTCGGATCGTCGCCGGTATCCGCGAATGCGGATACCGACATCAGAAAAGCGATTAAATAGAGAGCGGGTTTCATTACAGGCCGTACTCGTCTGCAAAATTGTCGTAGCCAACGCCATCATTGGCTTGGCCGATGGCACCTTGTACACGCAATCGCTCTCGTTCGACCGACCGGGCGCGTTGTTGGTTTATCAACAAGCTCGTTGGCTCATAAAGTTGCAGCTCTTGGTTTCTCTGTTGCATCGCAAGGCTCTGTTGCTTCATCTGTAGCAACTGAATCTGTGCGATCATTTGCAACGTGGCCAAGTCAGATTGTTCGCCTAGTGAAGCGGCAGCCGCTTGGACAGACGTAATCTGATCGTCTAGCTCGACCATGCGAGTAGTGTTTCTTGCAACGTTTTCGTGTTGTGCTGCGTAACGACGATATTCGAGGTCCATACGCTCCAAACGCTGGTTCATTGCATCCAACTCACCAGCGGGAACGTTAAGATCATCCTCGTAAAAATCCGTGACGTCGGCGGGTATAGGTGAAGCTAACCCTTGGTTTTCGAGAATTTCACGTAGGTCAGCCTCGTAGTCGCCATCGTCGGGATCGAGAATTTGAGTTAGAGAAATATCGGACACCTCCGCCAACTCGCGTTCAACTGTAGCGATCAACTCGTTCCAATCGTCACCGGAAATAACGTCTTGCAATTGCCGTATCTGATCCAGGTAATGCTCGTACTCCTGCAGAACCTGGGTGTAGTCAGTAATCATCTGCGTTAGCTGGCTGGTCGAAAGCGCGGTCTGTTGTATAGCCTCAACATAGTCCGCAAGTTCTTGAACGTAGCCGACAATGCTTTGAGCAATGTGGGCGATGTCGACGACCGGAAAGCCGGACGCCTGTGCTCTTTGAACCGGGATGACTGGCGTGATAACCATCATCGCAATCATCATCGTGCATATAAATTTGCGCATGGTTAGGCAACCTCCTCAATGTCGTCGTCAGTGGGTTTAACGTAGTCTTCGTCCTCAAGTCCGAGATCGATAATCGTTCGGTGAATACCTTCCTCGAAGCCGTAAGCATCGATGTTCTGGCGTCTGATAACTGCATCAGACGGTTTGGAAGTCGAGATCACGTATTGCTGTGGTTCGACTTCGAGAATCACTTTCTTTGCGATACCGAGATCGCGCTGAATGATGAACGCTTCGCGTTTAGGCGTAAGCGTTCTTATAGCGTCGCACTCACCATCGGTGAGCTGGAATGTTTCTTTGTATAGCTCGACGTCCATTTGTGGATCGGCCATGAAGAAAAATGTCGAAGCGGCCGAACGAACGGCAGGCCAGTGCTTGAGGTCTTTGAACTCCTGGGGACTCTGACTCCAAAGACCAACGCCGGCGAGGTATTTACCCCACGTCCGAACCGCGTTGCGAATGATGTATTCCTGCACATACGGGATCTGCAACAACACATGCGCTTCGTCGACATCAAGGTACTTCGCCAAATGGCGATACTTCGGATTTTCAAATAGGCGAGTTACGCGGAAGAAAATCTCGGCCATAACCAGCGGCAACAAAATTGGATCGTCTTTGATTGCTTTGAGGTTGTAGGCAACGGCCCGCTGGTTGATGCTGCCTATAGTGTCGCGAGGCGAATCGAAGTATTGAGCGTACATGCCGTGGTGTTCGTCGCTCTCGCCGTGAATCCAGCGCGACAACTTCATGCGCAAAGATTCAGGGCAATGCTGAACAACAGTTGAGAGGCGACGGTAATGCGGCTCAAGATTGATGACCGCGCGAATCGCGCGGTCCAGCGACTTTTGTTCTTCGGGCGTGACCCGCTTCATTTCATCGTTATCGTTAGTCGCGAGCATCATCATAATTTGCGACTTGTAGTGCTGAATAAACCCGGTGTCGCCCTCCCCTCTGCACACAGCAAAAGAGTTAAAGCCCACGCCATCGCCCTGCTCGAGCTCGAATACGCTGCCGTCCTGACCGAAGGACTGCGCGACTGGCGTCATGCCTTCGTCAACATCGATGCCGTGTATTGACCCACCGTACTTTGTGAAGTGTGAGCCAACAGTATTTTTCAGGAATGACTTTCCGCTTCGGATCGGACCGATCCCGATCACGACAGCGCGACCGTTCACAAAAGGTGAGTAATAGAATGGCGTGCCATCGTCACCGACAAAGATATAAAGCGCTTCTTCTGGTTTATCCGGCGATCCCAAATCGGGGACGGCCTGTTGGCCGTCGCAAGGCTTGTAGAACAGCGAAGATGCTGCGTATTGCGTCGTTGTAAATACAACGTCTCGCAAAGAATGTTCTCGGCCCGCCGGTTGCAGGGTTTTGAATGCGCGCGATAACCCGGCATTCTCCCAACAGGTATTTAGCGAAGCGCGATCGGCGCTTCGCTTGAGCGTCACTGACATATCGGAAAGGGTCTTGGCATCGTCGGACCAGGTGACGATGTACGAATGCACATTCGCCCATCCGTCATCGATCATTTCCGCTTCGCCCAGGTCTTCGAGTGCCTTCTTGATCGCGGGCTTCATAAGCTCGCGGCGTTCCAACTCTGTTGGCGTCTCACCTTTCATCAACGAACGAAAATCAAGCGCGCGTCGATTAAGTTCCCGTTCTCGCGCACCGAACATCATTGACGCTTGCAGTCGGCTCATGCCGTGCATTCGCGTCATCAACAAGTAGTTACCCTGTAAGCGCACAGGTGCGCCTTTACGGTCGGCCCAAAAGCCCCAGGGCACGTTATTCGCACCAAACCGATTCACCGCTAAGAAGCGTGCATAGGTCGGCGTTGTGTTGTGCAACTTGACGGTATCCATGTTGCGTACCGTCATAAGACTTATGTCGCCGTCTGGTAACGCGACATCCCAACTGCCTTCTGGTGCCTCAGCCTTGTATTCGTCGCTGAGATAATAGGGTTCAAGATTAGAGACAAATTTCATGTGCGCCCAAATCTCGTCTTTCGACATGATTCGCGGCGACAGTGTTGTATCCCAACGCTTTTGAACGTCGGAAAGAATGTTAGTTAGCACTTGTGTTTGTCGTTCCAACTCCTCGAAGTAGCAAACGACGCTTTCGACATTAGAAAAATGTCGTTTCACGATGTCCCGAGAATCCGCCGAGACGATGGCCTTTGCCAAGTGCATAAACAAAGACCCTTTGTCGAGCTGCGACAAAGACTCGTCCGGCAACACCTCGAAGTAGTGAACAAGGGAGCTTGAAGACAAGCTCTGCTTGTTCACGAAGGCTTCGCGGCTTTTAGACAGGCGGTGGGAAATCGTGTGGTCGCGATCTCTGAGGGCGACAGTCGCGCCGTCATAGTGCGCGTAATACTGAGTCGCAATGACCCCTTCATCTAGCTCTTGATAAAGAGCGCGGCCGATGTAAGCAAGCCCCTGTAGATCTTCCGCAATCAAACCGTCAGGGTCACGACCCTGTAGTTCGATTGCACCGATCAGCGATCCCTTCTTGGTGAGCACGAAATCGCCGTACACGGCGAGTTCGTTATGCACCTCAGAAATTGCACCAATTTCTTTCGCTTGAAGGGGCTTCTTACTTCTAGCCACTACACACCACCACTAAATGCCCTGGATTGCGATAATCATTGCCGGAATGTTGACGATGATTAGCGCGCCGATCACAACGCGGCCGATCCAGCCAAGAGATTCGCCGCCGCGTGTACCGAGCATCCAGACGCCGACAGCCAGTGCGAGACCGATGATGGGTACGACCAGGCCGAACGGACCTTCAAGGAAGTCTACGAACTGTTGCAGGAACGTACCGATAAACGCGAACAGACCATCGTCCGGTGCGCCAATATCAGTTGCGAAGGCAGATGGAGCAGCGACCAACAAGGCCAGCGTTGCCATCACGCCCATTCTTCGATTTTGAGTATTCACTTGTATTACTCCTCCACGATTTAAGGTTGTAGTGCTGGCTCCCACCATCACCGTTGCTTCTCCCGAACGACAATGTGAATGGGTTTGCGCCGCGCGCTCTCCCATAGGTTCACGTTGTCATTCCAGACGGATAACCAAATCTTGAGACCGCGCACGTCATCCTTGTGGATGGCGTACATCGGTATGAAATAAGCAGGGGCGAGAATTAGAATTGCGAAGAAGGTTCGCGTCGCGGCATACATGCCAACACACAAAACGACACCTAACAGGAACAAGCCGGTCGGCATACCTGCCATCGTCGAGACGTCGTTAAAGACAGCTCGATTCTTAGTAGCGCTATCTACTTGGTGTTGGTCATTCTGTTGTTGTTGGTCCACGACATAAAGTCCCCTCAAACATTTACAGCGCACGTTCCAAACTGTGCGTTGTTGTCTGATGCTCTATGCGTGTTTCTAGCGCGTTGAAACGATCAAGTTAGGCGCAGGGTGCATAGAACACCTCTGATCGATCGCGTATCAAGCAAGATAGTAATATTGTTATTTTGTTCTGACAAGCATTTTCGTAGCTTGTGCTTAACCTTGCCGTCAGTTCGTTCTACCCCGATCAAATATTAGTCACGATTTATCACAGAGTTATCACGGTTTGCCGGCCAATATTTTATTTCCGTTTTTTTAGCTTCCTCGATCAAATCCATAACGCTTTGCAAGTCCTAAGACTAAAGAACCCTCAAAGCTATCGGGGTTTTTCGTGTGAACGCCTTGCACGTAATCAAAGCCCCACAACTCAAACGTCTCATTACCCCGAACTTCTGTAATCGAAACAATCACGCGTCCGACGTTTGGAACCTTCTCAGCTTGAATTAGCAAATGCAAGTTGCTTCTAACCTGCGATTCAACATAAGAAACCTCGAGTCCTGTAGCGCCTAGAAAGTTTTGCAAACGCAGTAACGCATCGAAGCAACTGTTTGCGTGAAGCGTCGAGGCACAACCGTTATGTCCAGTGTTGATCGCTTGTAAAAAAGCAGACGCCGCGTTCATGTCTCGAATCTCACCGACAATAATCCGATCAGGATTTTGTCTCAGCGCAGTCTTGATGAATGCGGGCATCGACGTGTCCTGGGCATCGCCCTCGTCTTTCTTCCGATTGGCAGAAACTAACTGCACACAGTTAGGCACGCCGATTTTCAATTCCTCGGTATCTTCGACGGTCACTACGCGCTCTTCTTCTGGAATGAAGCTGCTTAACACGTTAAGCAGCGTCGTCTTACCGGAGCCGGTTGAGCCGGATACCAAAATGTTCGAGCGAACTTTTACGGCGAGTTTTAGAAACTCGAACATCTCGTCAGTAAACGAGCCGCCCTGTCGAAGATCGCTCGCAGTCAGAACGCTTTTCGGGAAAATGCGTATGCTCAATGAGCTTCCGCCTGCCGACCAAGGCTTGAGAACACCGCAAACCCTCGACCCATCTGGAAGCCGTGCATCAACAATCGGGTGATTGAGCGGATCGCTCGATTGACCCGTGTTAGTCGCGATCATATGAATCAGCGTTTGCACGGCTTCTTCATTTTTGAAGGTCGCATCGACCTTCTCTATCTGCCCTCGCCGCTCGATGTAGATCTGGTCGAATGAGTTGACCATGATTTCTGTCACCTGCGGGTCAGAGAAATATTCAAAGACCGGCGCCAGATACATTTCGACCAGCGACGCGGACGATGTGCTCATAACGTCGGTTTCACCGCCGATATGCTCGATGTCCTTCGGATTGAATTTGTCGTTGCTCATGGGTTTAGCGCCTCAAGGTAGTCAAAGCGGAACCGCGAGCGGATAGCTTCGCTATCCGCCTTCGCCATGACCTGGCTATCGCCATCCATCTGCGCGCGAATCTTTCCGTACTTATCGCGAAAGTGTACGGGCCATTGGGGTTGATCGAAGCGACGCTTATACCCATCACAGAGGGATTGCGTCGGAAAGACGTATAAGACGCGCTCGTAGAGCTGCGCCTTCATGTTCTCGATGTGATCCATGAAGCCGAGATAAATCCGACTACGGCTTTTCTGAGTGAGTTCGACTTCCAGTGCCAGTACGTCCTGATCGTCCGTCACAAGCGCGTCAGGCCGTTTCTGCTGTTCGATAGTGGTAATCATGCGTTCCGACTGGAAGTCGAACGGAAGCGCGATCCCTGCCCCCTTGATGTCGATAATGGCTCGCTGAACGCTCAAGGTGTGGACGGTCGTGGAATTCACGACGCGCGATGGCGTGGCGTGATAACGCTCTGCCTTCTCAGACAATCGAGCCGCGTATTGCTTGCCTTGGAAGTTCAGCATCCAAAGTTGCTCTTTGAGCAACGGATGCCGGACGATTTCAAACAGGCCGGATTTCTTTAACGATAGGAAAAAGCTGTTCTGATTTTTACTGTTGATGCCAAGGGCACCACACAAAATGCTGCGGGTCGCCACATGAAATTCGAGCATCCAGTGAATGACAAAATCACGCTTTTCGTCGAATCGTGCTCGCTTATTCATGCCGCCCCGCCCATCCAAAATTGACCAGTTGTAGAACTACAACTTGGGTCAATTGAAGCGCCGTAGGCGCGAATTTTTTCGGCGGTTGTAGAACTACAACGCGAGCGTGGAACATTCCTGAAAATCCAAATTCGTGAAACATGAGCGGCCAGTTGTAGTTCTACAACCGCAGCCCGAACGATTGTTCGGGCGCCCGCTTGTGTGCTTTCGATGAACCCCGATTCAGCAAAATGCCGAGTCCATTTTGCAGGGTTCATGCTCTGCTGAAAAATCCGCGAAGCGAGATTTTTGCACGCGGCGTCGAGACCACTTTGGGGCGGTAGACAGCTACGACGAGCCGCGCGTGAGCACGTCCAGTGCGAGCGAAAGGAGCCGCGTCCAGCGGCGGGGCCAATCCTCAAATTGGCCCTCTCGGGCAAGATCGAGCGGCTTCGCCGCCGAAGGAAATGGAGTCGCCCCAGCGACGGAATGACCGGTCTTGTCTGCGCCTCCTGGCGCAGATGCGAGGCCCTAGCCGAGCACCCAGGAGTACGTGAGCGCCCTAGCGCGAACGAGTGATCGGAGGCCCCCCGGCCGGAGAGAGCGGTGCTCCGCACCCGCGTCAGATGGGAGCGCCAGCGAGCAGCCTGACCACCCGTTTTGAGGGTCGACCGTCCAGGGAGATCGCGAAGCGACAAGGCGCAAAAACCAAGGAGGAACGACGCGGTGCGCCGCAGCCCGCAAAGCGGGTGGTCAGGGTGCGAGCATCCCTGACGCGGGTGCGGGTGAATTTTTCGTGAGTGAGGCGTCCAGCCGAGGGGTAGAAAAAGAGGGTATGCCAGGAGCCCTAGCGACGGAAATACCCTTGAGACGTAGTGGCGTCCAGCAAACGCAGTCTCTTGAAACGATATTTTTCGCGCCGAAAAATTCGTTTGTGAGCATTGTCGATAAGGCAATGTGAATGCTTTCATATGGCAGATTATATGGGAGATCGCATAGCAGTTTCAATGCAAACCCAAAAAGGCATATAATCTCCCATATGAAATGCCATGTCGTTGAGCAGTTGTAGAACTACAACCGCCCTGCTCTACGACAAAGTTGTAGAACTACAACCGAGGCCAAACCTCGGAAAGTTGTAGAACTACAACCGCGAGCGGAGACGATATCAGCGCTGAGGTAGAACGCAAAATGAGGCTTGAACAACGGGTAAACGAGAAGGAGGATAGCTAGGTATGCAAGAGCTAGCTTTGCAATTTCTGGACTGGTTTTATGACTGGGTAAACCCGTGGTACTACCTCTGCGTCGCGCTGATTTTTTTCGGCTTCGCGTTGCTTGGCACACGCCCATTTGTCGTGAACCAACTCGACAAATATTCCCTCGGCGAATTGATCGTGATCCGAATTCGGCAGGTGTGTGGCTATGGCGCAATCTTCATATTTTTCATACTGCCAGCTTTCGTGTTCTACGTTGGGTGGGCCATCACCCAAGAACCGACTGCGCTGTATCTCGAAAAATTTGCGCGTTTCATGTGGAACGAATATCTCGATATTTGGACACTGCCGATCATTGGTTGGCTCGCCGGATTTCTGTTGTCGCTGCTTCACGCACGCGTAATTGTTCCACGCTGGTCATCGCTGAAAAGGCGATGGTCCGTGAAACAATCCGGCGACGAGCTGAGTGATATTCGTGCCATGAAGGGCAAGATTGAGACCAACCAATACGACCCGACGAAGCACTACAAGAAGGGGCATATTTTTTACGGATTGGATAAATCCGGAAAACCAATTTACGACACGGACGAAGATTGGCGCGAGCGACATCAACGGTATGTCGGGCCGACACAAGTCGGTAAGGGTATCGAGTTCGGGGTGCAATTAGACCAGGCGATTCGCAAGGGATATTGCGTGATTTTTGTGGACCCCAAACCGGATAAACACGCTCGAGCGATCATGGCAAAAGCCTGTGAAGCGACAGGGCGTAGGTTAGTCACTTTGGATTTGCGCGACGCGGGCAAAGGCAAATACGCGCCATTCGCCGGAGGCGATGCGCGAGACCGTAGGGCACGACTGCTGCATGTGATCGGTCTCGCCGACACCGGCGGTGACGCGGATTACTACAAAGCGAATGAGCGTGAGGTCATCGACGCTTTGTTCGGTAAATGGGATGGCACAGTAGGCCATCTACGCAAGCTGCTCAACGATCCTAAAGTGCGTGATTCGGTGAGCCGAAGCCGTAGTTACATCAACGAGATTATGGCGATTTCGACGTTCCAGACGACGCCAGCGCGTCCTGGCTTCTCGGTTGAACGTAGCTTGCTTGAGGACGCGGTTGTTTACATTCGCGGCGACCTGGACGACACCGTTGTTAACAGCATCACGACCAGTCTGCTCATGGAGATTGTGCAAGAGCTGAAGCGGCTGCACACGCAACGCAAGACGCATTGCTTCGTAGCGATCGATGAGGTTGCGTTCTTGATCTCTGAGAAAGTCGCAGACGCACTAGCGACGATTGCGGGATTCAACGCAAACATGGCGCTTGCTTATCAATCCGAAGGGGATCTGTTGAACCTCAAGGACAAAACGATGAACGCGCGAGCGATTTCGCAGCGCGTGAAAGTCAATTGCAAGACCTCGCTGTATTACATGGCGAAGGATGCGGAAACCGCAGAAGTGATGGCCGAAGAATCCGGCACCATTCAAAAGTCCGTCACGTTCAGTCAAGGCGTCGATGTGGGTCGCCACCAGGAAGAAACGTGGGAGAACAAACGCTCAGTACGCAAGGCCGAAGAAAACCTAATCACGCCGAATGAGGCGATGATGTTGCCGAAGCAAGTAGGGATTCTGTATCGGCCGAACGAACTGGCAACCCACGTGTTCACGTCCTGGGTCAGCGTCGATCTGGATCGATACGGCGAACAGGCTTCGCCGGTGCCGCAAAAGGACGCCTCAGACGGAGCAGGGCGCGCGGAGAGCGATTTGAAGGACGAGAGCGAGCCGGTAGAGGCAGAAACCGCCTCAGACGCGCATACAGAGGCAGCAGAGGATACAGACGAGCCTATGGACCTTGGCGACGGCTTAGACCTGCCAACAGGCCACAGGCGCAAACACGCGCCTTCTGCGCCTCGAACGAAGTCGATTGATATTGATGATTTTGGACCGAAAGGATCG
The DNA here is from genome assembly GCA_039028935.1 of Pseudomonadota bacterium. NCBI lineage: Bacteria > Pseudomonadati > Pseudomonadota > Pseudomonadota bacterium. Next base: position 29,063 of record JBCCHD010000032.1, read on the forward strand.
TAGATGCGCCCACTGCCATCCGTGGCTTGAGGCGATTAGGGAAGCCTCGAATCAAGAGGTTTCAATACGGTACTGTCGCGACGAATGAAATTGTCGCACCCATTTTGAAAATATTTTTCACAAGCGCCGTTGTAGTTCTACAACTGGCGGTAAAACACAGGCAAAAAAAAGGAACCCGAAGGTTCCTTTTTGTGTATTTGCTATGAAAGCAAACAGATGAGCTCGCTATGAAGCGGTGCCATCCATGTCTACGTGGTGTTCGTAGACACTGTTAGCCAGACAGACTCGGTAGTAGTCAAACATGCGTTTAACAAATACCGTGTCAGGCGAATGCGAAATTTCGCAATACTTATCTCGCTTACCTTTGTGGTAGTACAAGATGAGCATCGTTTCGCACTTACTCAAAGCCATCACGTAATCTTCTGCTACGAGAGCTTCTTTAGAATCGATCGGAATCGACGCTTCAGAAGTTCGGCCAAAGCCACGCGTAACCGGACTTGTTTCATATTCACCGTGAAACGGAGAACAATGAAGACGAAAGCCATTTTCGAGCAAGTAGTTACACTGCTCGCGAAAACCCAATGATTTGCCAAAGCCAACCTTAGGTGACCGACGAAAATCGTCGACGTGTCGTGTGAGAAGCATAAAAGCCTCCTTACAATTATCACATGTGATTATTGATGCCACTTTTCAACTAGCCGAGAGTGACGGTTGCTAGTGCTTGCAAATGTAGCAAAAAACGCTTGATTTTTCACTCGGGATTCGCGTGGGGTAGCGCGAATTGAGATAGGCATCAGTTGATCGAAACGGTTTTTAGAATCTCGATTGCTTTGTCTCTCACTGCAACGACACGATCAATCGTTGAGACATCAAGATTCGATTTCAGCGCTGCGGCCGCTAGTGAATCGATCTGTAAGAACAGTTCGCGAAGGGTGGCCTGGTCGATCGGCGATGATTGACTATCGTCAATTTCACGACGCAAATCTGCGAGTGCTGCGCGAGCACTCTGCAAGATTATTTGACCGTGATGTAGCCGTTCCAAACCAAGTTAGTTCGCTTGTTTGGCGAGTGAGAAAACCGATTCAATGATCGATCGTAGGGGCGTGAGCAATTGCTTTGAAAGTTTCGCGTACTGCTTGTGCTCTATGGCGTTGTGATCTTTCAAACAGACCAGCTTGCCTCGAGCGGCATCGAAGTCTTGAAGGATCTGCAACACGGCAAGGAACATCTTATTGTTCCAGGTCACGTCGAAACTCAACCCCGAACCTGGCCGTGACGGTAGTCGTTTTTCCGCCGGTAGATCGTTAAACGCTTCTTCAATGGCCGCTACAGTATCGTCAAACCGTGTTTGGTTTGAACCAATCAGTTTGACTAACTCCTGCAGGGCGTCAGTCGCGGCCGCATCGTCCTGTGCGGACTTGCGATAAAGAATGCCGATGATGCTGCCGCATTTGATGAGGTCTTTGTCTCGCAGCCCCGTATTGAAATCGGTGGCACGGCGATCAAAGATCGTCGCCGCCAGCGGGTCATTGAACGTTACCGTTCCGTAGACGTGTGCTTTAGTTTTCCGTTTTGGTGGCTGCGTCATTGGCTGGTTCGTAGCGTTGTCCAGACTCGACCACTTTAAGTAGCTCAACCACAACAGCCTTAAAGCCAGTGTCTAGCGCATCATCCGACTCGCAGGGTTCGCGATCAGGATGAAAGAAGGTGATGAGTGCTTGGGCTTCCTCGCGTGTCATGGCGAGGTCGGGTGGAAGCGGGGTATTTTTCTTGGTTTTGTTTTTCGGTTTCTTGTCGCCGGCGTTCTTGGCGTCTTTCTGAGCGGCAAGCACTTCACCAACCGTCGCGTCTCCGGACGCGAGGTTTTCCAATATCGCCGGACGATTGTCTTCATCGATCTTAGCCAGCGAATGCAAACGCGCCGGATCACGCACGGTTCCAGTTTCCGCAAACTCCTGCACATCGAGGGGCAGTTCTAACAGTCCCAACATGCGGCTTAACCAGGCTTTATCTTTGCCGGTACTCGCCATAATTTCTTCGCGTGTAATGCCGCCATCGATGCGGCGTTTCAACGCGCGCGCGAGCTCCATCGGAGCGAGGCCAAGCCGTGAGAAGTTTTCGGTGAGCATATCCATCGAACGTTGTTTTTCATCGGTGTTCAATCTCAGCAACGCAGGGATCGTTTCTTTCTCGGCCGCGATGGATCCGCGATACCGAACTTCACCGGCGATAATCATGTACCGACCAGGTACGTGCTCGTAGACTTCAATCGGTCGGCGAACGCCGTTCGCTTTGATGCTCTCAGTCATCGACGCTACGTGCGCTTTTGTTTCTTCGCTGTCCCAACTGTGTCGATCCTGATCGGGATCGGGGTCGACGTCGGTCAGCAGCAATTCAACGAGTCGGTCAGTTTCTTCTTGCTCGAGGAAATCTGAGATACCCGACATCATTGTGCTTTTGTCATTCATGCGTGAGCCTCCGCGACGTCTTCAAACTTGAATCCGGCGCGCCCTAACAACTCGTTAGCGAACGCTTCAATTTCATTGCGAGCAACCTGCGATCCGCGGCCGCGAGCATCTTGAACCGATTGACCATCCTCGGCGGCGCCGATGGCGTCACGCAATCCGAACATGCCCAGGATCATGCCCGGGCCAATGGATTGCAGTTCCTCAAACACAGCGCGTTGCTTCGTGCTGTTCGGTTCTGGCTGACCGGCAGCATTCGTGCGAATGCCTCGAATTCGATTCGGCAAAAAACCCTCGAATTTCAGTCCCGCATTGATCGAACCGCGCACGCTCTTAATCAGGTCCATCACTTCCTTAAACGCGCGTACAGAATACTTCTGTAGTTCGATCGGCGAGTAGACGTGGTTGGATGCGCCAAGCGCGGAAGCAAGCACGGTGCTTGTTGATCCTGGGGTATCAATCAACACCAGGTCGTAGCGATCGGGGAATTGTTCACCGATGCGTTCCTTGAGACACATCATCACTTTCAAATCCTTCGATTCGGACAGACGCGATAAATACGCATCGGCCGGTAGGATGCTCAGATTATCGCGAATAGGAATCGGAGTAATCGGCCCATCCTCGACCATCAACTGATAGGTCGTGTCGTGATTTTCGATTTCATCGATGTCATCGAAAAATGAGACCGTGAGACTCGCCTGTACGTCGGCATCGATCAACAGGGTTCGGAGTCCATGTTCAGCCGCGTAGTGGCCCAACATGGCGATGGTCGTAGTTTTGCCTACGCCACCCTTGACTGATGCAACGCTGATTACTTTCATAGGATTTGTCTCTCAGGTAGTTTGCAATATTGCAATATTATCATATTGCAAGAACGCATCAAGCAAAACTATGATCCAGCTCGACACCGGTCATGCCGGTGGACTCCGCCCAGGTCATTGCTCGGTGCGGATCACGCATCATTCGGATGCCGCCGCGAAATGTGTGAATCTCGAATTTTTTTCGTGCGCCCTTCGCATGGAGCGCGTACTGGTTGATCGTTGGGTCGTACTCAAGAATGAGTTTGAATTTTTCGCCGTCCTTGATTCTCTGCTTGAGTTCGCCTTCAAGAATTGTCAGTTCGGATGTTTCAGACATGGACTCTCATCTAGTCATTGGTTAGTCGGAAGGTTCTCGTAGGCGCAGGCAAAACAACAATATTGCCATATGATAACTCTGTACGAGTTGTAGTTCTACAACTTCGTGAGCGAAGCGAGCGCTTTAACCAGGCCGATAGGCCGAGCAAGTTGTGTAGTGCCGTAGGCTGAAGTTGGCGTGGCTTGCCACGACATTAATTCTGCGCGAAGCGCCATTTTCTTCGAGGCTGTGTAGTGAACGCTGAAACTTATCCACCGTTTTCGGTCGCTAATATCAGGCCAGTAACCTATAGGAAGAATTTATATAGGATATATAGGATTGTGCCCCAAACTGGTCTCTGGTTTCGCCCCAAAGTAGTCTCTGAAAACGCGACCATAGCGCCCCAAAGTAGTCTCAGAAGCGCCCCAAAGTAGTCGTGGATAACTTCGGTTCTCCACCGACTTACACACAACAGCGGGCCGTGAAAATAGTCGTTTATTTTCAATAGGATAGGGCAAAAGCGCCCCAAAGTAGTCTCTACTGCTATCGAGCGTCAGGCTTGAGCGATAGGAGCCGCTTTTTCGCGACTGGCGGCTTGCTGTGGGCAAGGAACATGCCTCGGTGATCGATCTTGAAACGCGCTTCCGGATAGACCACGTAGACTTGCTTCAAGGTGTCTTTGAACACCTCTCTGAACTTCCTCAGACGCTTGTAGTTCTGTCCGAATTGCTCATGCAATCTTGGCCAAGGGATGAACTGATTACGCTCAGGCTTTACCCTGTGAAGCCTCTGCGCGAGCCAGGTGTAGATGTCTAAGCCCATCGCACTGTGCGAGAGCCGAGCGACGGCCGTTTCATTCAGCGGAACCGCGTGTTCGAGCAAGCTATCGAAGTAGTCTTGGCTGAACGTCACAATGCTAGGCCACAATACGCGTTGGTTTTCGTGGCTGGATTCCCATAGCTCGAAACCCTTAACGATGTCGGCCTTCACGGTACGCGGTCGGCCGTTAACCATCATGCCGAACGTCAATCGACACGCTGAGAGGCGTGAGAGCTGTTCCTTGACGATTTTGACGTTCTGGCCCTTGTGAGCCAAGCCAAGCCGCTTAACGAAAGCGGTGAGGCTGTCACCTACCTCGACGTGTCGCGACTGATTGAGGACCGCAAGCGTGTTGAGGTGATACAGGGCTAACCGGGCCTTCGGTCCAAAGGGGAGCGGTACGCGAACCATTTTATCGCCGTCGAACGCTTCACCGGCTGTCAAAGACAGGTGTGCGTCACCTTGCACCCGTGACCAGGTGTCGAGGCCCTTCGGGTCTCGATACGGCAAGACGGTCTGACACAAGACGGAGTGTTGATAAACAATCTCGTCGGGTTCTTCATAGGCCAGTAGATCGCCCTGTAAGACGCGTGGCGTCTTCCTGGGCTTCTGTTCAACCGGAACGTTGGGTGTCGCCTCCGGCTCTGGTACGGGGCCTAAGAGGTCTTCTGTGTCCGGAGCGGGGATCGTCGCTTTGACGCGCAGCGTCGGCGATGGCTTGGCGAGTTTCTTCATGCTCGGCGTATTGAGTAAATCGCCGATGGCCTGGGGGCCGTTGTTCTGAGATTGTCTGCGTCGGGATGGCGGGGTCGCGGCGTCCTGCTCGATTTGAGAGTCTAGCTCGCGCTTCAACTCATCAAGCATACGCTGTGGATCGTCCCGCTTCTCGTCAGTCATACATTTTGTGCTTCTGTAGGCGCAGAATTTCCGCTACTATACACTTCATCCAAGTTGGTGCAAATAGAACCAAGTGAAAAAAATTGCCGAAGAATCAACGCAAGTAAGCGCAACAGTTCCCACGAATTATGCGGAACTCCTAGACGAGATGGGTGAGGAAGATCAAACCAACCGCGCTAGGCATGTGCGATTAGCGATTCAGGATTACCTCGAAAAGCACGGGAAGCTCAATACCCTATTTGACGCGCAACCGCGCAAGGCCAGTTAAGCCGCGTCTAGTCCATAGAGTTTATTCACCGTCCGTCGAACGTAGTCTTCGACGTGGCCGGACTTGCGAGAATTGAGCGAAGGACTCGCTTCAAGAATCGCAATCATTACCTGCTCTGCAACGTAGCCTTTCTCGCGCATGTTCTTGCCGATTGTCCAATCGGCCAACGACAAATCGAGCTTCTTGCCGAAGCGTCCCATCAAGCCATGCAGTTCAGAGCGGTAGAATTCGGTAGGGTCTTTGAGGTCGTAGTAGGGCGTTTGATTGTCGTTGCGCGCGGCCTTTAGTCGCTCGATCTCCGCGAGCTGCGCGGCGCGTTCTTCTTCCAGAAGCACCTTACCGGCTTTAACCAGCTCAACGATGGCGTCGCTATCGATGTGCTCACCGGCGCGTGTCGTGCTCTCTGAGAGCTTCACAAACGGGAAGTGACCACTGTCGTTCACATACTGAGGCTTTCGATTCGTAAAGCCGACCAGACGTCCGAAGTGTCGCCAATCGGTGCTATTAGGATCGCCGCGAAAGCGACGCGCCAAGGTGCGGCCGATGGCGCTTGCGAGATCCGCATCGATCGGTTCATTGCTCACACGCACCCAGGCTTGAAAGTTCAACGGACTGGATTCAACGACAGCGGCAGGTTTGATACCTGCCCGCTCAATCTCCATTAAGCTGCTGACGTTCAAATCGTCCATAAAGATAAGGCCCTGGCTGCCGTTTGGACGAATGAAAATGTGGTTGCCAGAAGCATTCTGGCCTTTTAGCCACCCCAACGACTTGAGTAGGGTGTCTCGATCCCATTCGCGCAGCATCATTTTCGCGTCTTCTTCGCCCTGTTCAGGGACTAAAACGCCAATCTCAAAATCCTCGACGCCCATCGCGTCAAGCTGACGAATGACGTTGCGACGCGTGAGATCAGTCGCCATCTTGCATCCAGTTATCGACAACCAGGTTCGGCACACGTCCGAATTCTCGGTCGTTGTTCGTCACAATGGGTAGATCGAGTGCCAGCGCGTGCGCAGCAATCCAAAGATCGTTAGGGCCAATGATGTTGCTCTTGATAGTCATGCGAAGCTCGGCATACGCCTTTGCCTCGGCTTCGCCAATGACGGCAATGGCAATGTTGCCCAAGAACAGTTCTAGCTTTGCACGATTCTCGACAATGCGTTGACTGTTCAAACAACCGTATTCAAGTTCGCCCAGCACGACGCTGGAAATGCAGCACTTGTGTAGCGGTTCGTGAGCGACCATTCTCGGATGCCGATTCATCAGGTAGATGCAGGTATCCGAGTCGAGCATTGCGTTCATCCGTCAAAACTCGCTCGTCGTGAATCTTCGCCGAGGTCTTCTTGTTTCGCGGCCAAAACCGCGTCAACGAAATCATCGTCCACCGGCTCCATGTTGGCGAATAACTCGTCCCAGGTTTTGTAGCGCGGTGTGAGGATCAGCGCCCCGCCGATTTGTCGAATCGTGACCTCATCGCAACCGTCCGGAAAGCGAAATTTTTTCGGTAAACGCACGGCCTGGGACTTCCCGGCCATGAAGACTTTTGCGCTGTCTGTGGGTTCTGTAGCTGCCATAAAAACCTCCGTTTTTCAGGCAACCAGTATAGCGCAAAAAAGATGTCTTAAAAAGATATATCGACCGAAAAAGGGTTGTAGAACTACAACTTGCTAGGGATATAGCCCGTATTCCAGCTCCCTAAGTGTGCGCATGTAGTCGCCACATATGGGAGGTTCGTCTTCTTTCTGAACGGGCTTTGGGTCGGGGACCAGCGCCAAGGGCGCGCGGTTATTGGCTTCGTCTTGCATGATGTAGGCGCATCGGTTTTCTTGAGCATAGAACATAGTCGATGCCTGCGAAATTTGTTATTAGAGAAATGTGAGCAAGATGTTTTAGCGTCAAGACATTGACGCCTGCGCCGATAATTCATAAGCCCATGACTGATAAATTCACAATTTACGCAGCGCCGCGATGCGAAAACGGTGGCTACTGGATACGCGATAGCGTTCCTCTCTACATGAAAGAATTTGCATCGCTCGATGCGATGGAAGCCTATTGGTTAAAGACCATTAAACCGGCTTCCTCAACTCGCAAAGGATTAGCTTTCGAGTTGGCGATGGTCATCACCGAAAATAGTAACTGGTCTTTTCACCGGCAACGCCGCTACGCGGATAAGCCGATTCTGCAACCGAAAGTTACGCAAGCGAACGTCGCGCAGTGCTAAAAAAAGGGCGGCTTTCGCCGCCCAAGTCATAGGTGGAAGGAGTACGTTGCACCTATGAACGCGAGGAACCTTTGTCGTTGTTCCAAGCCACCAGGACGTGTCCGATGGCTTGTTCGATCTCTGTCATTAACTCCCAAATATCGCCTATGTCGGTGTGCTGCTTGTCCTCGCACTCCAAACGAAAATCCGCAATCTCAGTGCTAATCGCACTGAGACCGCGAACCGACTCGTCAAGCCTCACGCTTCATCCTCCTGCTGAAACGTTGAGGGCAACCAAGTCTCTCGAATCGCCTTTTCCTCGTCGGTAATGTCGCTCGGCATCCGTCCGTTAAAGAACGTATCGAACGTGGCAACCAACCCGCCTTTCTTCGCTGAACCGTGCTGGCTCGTCCAGTCTTCACCGAACAAGTCACCGCCGAGGGTCAACAACGTGTCGCGTGTAACCCGCTTGAAAAAGCCTTCGCCCGTAGGACGCCATGAGGCGGCGTAGTCGGGCGATAGATCGTCCAGTACCGCTTCAACCAGTGTGTTGCTTTCGTCGTATGCCCCGGCTGTGAAAAGCGCTGACACGCAGTAGGTCAACAAGGTCTGCTTGCGCTTGGGCGTGAGCTTGCGCAACGCCGCAAATCGCTCGCCGCTGTCCTCAATGTCCATCCATTCGGTGAACAACTGATTCCGCGCCTTGCTGAGTGCTTGACCGGCAACCGTTTCTTGATGGGCTTCGTCTGTGGGTTCCACCACATCGAACCGCGCATCGATAGTCCGAGACTCATACGAGTACGGGTTCAATACCTGACTGCAAAGGGTGTAGAGCAGAATGTCACTGGCTAACGCCGGATCACCGATCAACGCCGCTTTCGCAATTTGGCGACGATGTACGCCAAGGTCTTGCACCAGTGCATTCGGCATCCCTGTGCTGACTTCGGCCTTGCCCTCGCCGCTGGCTTTGGACTGTTTACGCGCTTGTGCGCGTGTCACGTAGCCTCGCGCGATTTCCAGCTTGCCGCCATGTGTGACATAGAGAAAACACGTTGCACGTTCTTTGTCGCTGTCGCTGTATTCGCGAAACCCATCGATTTCCGATTCAAGCTCGCCAATCGTTTCGGTCAACGCGTCGAACTCGGCTTCGCTTTCGTCCGTCCAGTCACCATCGGATTCTTCCAGAGCGTTTTGATCTGCAATAGCCTTCTCTAAACGCTTGGTGAGGTCTTCCGGTACGCCAACCGGCTCCGGTTCGATCCTGTGATATTCGTGCGACGGAAAGTAGCTGTCAGAGAGGATTGTGGTGTTCGCCCAACCTTCTTTCTTCTTCAATCGTTCGGCTGATGCGTCCAGCTTGGCTTGTGCTAACGCCTCCAACAACTCGCGATCTGGCAAGTGGTCATAGTCGGAAAACATATCGTTGATGACTGTGCCACCGGCTTTCTGATACGCCGCTACGCCGACGAACTTCGCCAGCCGACCATCGGAACGCTCGGCCTCGCCGGTTAATGCGCGCTTAACCATGTGCGCGTGACAGTGATTGCCCAACTCCTTGAACACTTCGACTTGCCGCTTCTTTGAATCAGCCAACGTAAACGCCATGACCGTTTGCAAATCAACGTCGCCCTTGCGGTATGCCTTCAAGATGCACGGTGCAACCTGAGCCAGCTTGAGACGTTGGGCTACGCGCTGCTTCGGTAGTCCGAAATGCAACGCTATCGCCTCCTGATCCATGCCCTCCTTGAGCATGTCCTGCATAGCTGAACATTCGTCAATCGGGTGCATCGCCGCTTGCAAATTCTCAGCCAGCGAAACGGCTGTAAGGCTTCCGCTTTCCTGCACTCGGCACGGCACTGGAAAGGTCTCGTCAAGTACGCCGCTTTTGACGTTTGCGCCTATCGCACTCCAACGCCGACCACCGGCATGAACGCCGTATGTACCGTCTTCGTTTGGGGTCACGATCAGGTTTTCCAGAATAACGCCGGTCTCGCCAATGTTGGCGATCAGGGCTGCGTCGTCTGCTTTCTCCGGCGATACAACGCGGACGTTAGCTGCGCCTTTGCGCAACAGATTCCACGGAATCTCGACGGTATCAGACAGTTGTATGGCATTGCTTTGTTGTGTACTCATTTCAATATCCTCGCTAATGGATTTAGGTTTTTACTCGCGCCAGCGGTGCTTGCGCCCCGCCATGCACCCGCGCCGCGTCGCAAGTAAGACCGGGGTAGCAATCTGCAATTGAGCGCAACCAAAGCCGCACGCGACTCGCAGCGCAGCGAGAATCGAACGGGTGTAGGGGCGACGAAGTGAACTCGGTTGCAGAGCGCGAGGGCAGCGCCCTTAGCGATGCGTCAGGGATCAAAGTGGCTGTGCAACAGTCCTGCAGGGATGAGCGTTTAGCGAACCACGTCGAGCGCGACGATTGCACTGCAATCGTGACGCCCTGTTGCTTATATAAATCAGCGCGATAAAGTGAAGATCGCGCCTACATAAAACGTCCTGAATCTAATGCTCCAAAACATTCTCAAACCGCTTCTCGAAGATAAATTGCTCGTTAACCTGGTCATTGCATTTGCAGTGCTCGGAATGATTGATACGTTTTGGTACAAGCCAAAAGTAGCCGAAGAAGAACGACTGGAAGCAGAACATCGAGAACGTTGCACGGAGATCGCTCGAGAGCTTATTCAAAGCGGTGGCACTAATTACTATCGAGAATTTGAAGTAGGCGGTGCATTGTTTAGCTGCAAAGGAAAAGTCCCGAATTTCGGATAACTATTTCCGCTTTTGTGTCGTGTTGTTGACATACAGGAAATTAGTTTTCGATTAGTCTCCGGCCACCTGCGCCTAGGACGATTGAGATTTTAGAATTACTGTTTGCCCTACTCGTTGGGCACGCACTTTGCGATTTTGCTTTGCAACCCGAAAGCATGGCGATCGGAAAACATCGCAACAGACCTGCCACCTTCCAAGTGTCGAATGGATTTCCGCCTTGGTACGCCTGGCTAATTGCTCACGCATTTATTCATGGCGGCGCGGTTTATCTCATTACAGGACAGTGGATCGTTGGCTTGGTCGAGACCACTTTGCACGCAACAATCGATTTCGCGAAGACAGAAAATCGGTTCAATTTTCTAGTCGATCAGGCATTACATATCGCCTGCAAATTTGCGTATGTGGCTGTCTTGTACTGATCGCGGTTTGTCGGCGGGATCTTCGATCCTCAAACCGCTGAAACGAGAGGAATGCTCTCGAGGCGCGCGTGAGCACGACCCGAGAGCATCCCGTATTCGCGTTGGTTTCGTGTGAGCGACGTACATTTGACACGCCACCTGGCGAATACCCCAATGCACTCAGCAGGTCGCTCCTGGATCAGCCTCCCCGCGTCCGGATTTCCAACCCTCGCGCGTTTAGTTTCAAAGAACGCTCTCAAGTGAGGATGCCAGCAAGATCATGCGTTGGTGCTTGGAGTGTATCAGCCACTGCAAAAAAATGACCAAATCCAGCAAATTCATTGGGTTTTCGGTATGGTGGCAGCGTACTGGCTATGACCCAACGCTATTCAATATTTGCAGCGCCACGCACAAAGGAAGGCGTCTACCGCTTCACTGAATCCAAGCCGCTGTACCGAAAAGATTTCGCGTCCCTCGACGCGATGATGGAATTCTGGCGCACAGATATTCGACCCCACACTACTCAGCGCGTCGGCGCTGAGTTCGAGCTAGCGATGCTTATCTGGCGCACGGGCACTGATTGGGTATTCCATGAGCAGCCGCGTTACGCATCCGAGCCGCTGCTGACCAAAGAACATTTGGTCTACAAACCTTAGCGCGGCCAGCGCTATGCAGCGAGTCATTTCATTTGAATGAGTTGGATGAGATTACCGCAAGTGTCATCGAGCACTGCCATGTGAACGGTGCCGGCGTCCATAGGCTCTTGAGTGAAGTTAACGCCAAGACCAGCGAGGCGTCCATGCTCCGCCGCCAAGTCATCAACTTGGAACGATGCCGCGGGAATGCCGTCTGCTACGAGCGCCGTTTTGTATGGGCCAACGGCAGGATGCCCAGCGGGTTCAAGTAGCAGTTCGGTACCGTCTTGATCTTCTGGCGAAACGACAGTGAGCCAACGCGCGTCGCCAACTGGCACGTCGTTCTTAACGACAAAACCAAGTTTGTTGGTGTAGAAGTCTTCGGCGTGAGCCTGGTCATCTACAAAGACTGTTGTTACATAGATTCTCATGGTTATATCTCCTTTAAGAAAAATCGTCGGTTAAAGCTCCGATCGCCTCACGCAATGGGCCTTCGTTAATCGAATGTTTTTTTGTGCGCCCTTCCCACGTCACCTCAATCAGTGAGGCTCGTTCCAGCATGTCTAAGTGCTGTGAAACGGTCTGACGCGAAAGCGTCTTACCGTCTCTCGCGAACGATCCCGCACAGATCTCAAAAAGCGATTGGTTAGCCTTCTGTTGTAGTGAAACCAAGATGCGTCGCCGTTCTACGTGGGCGAGCGCCTTGAACACCAGGTCAAGCTCGCCGTCATCCATGCCGGATATTATGCAGTATTTCTACTGCATATCAATACTCGCTCGCTAGCATGATGGTCAACACGCGTCGCGTGATGGTCGGGTCGGCTGGATTCTCGCTGCCGTATTCGTAGTTATTGTCGTAGTAATCGATCTTCCAGAAGAAGCGATTGCCGGCATAATCAAATGCCCCGAAATCGTGCTCGTTGTACGGGTCGTTGCCGTCTTCGCCGGCATCGAAATCCGCGAATTCGCGGACCTGTTTAGTGATGGCTTTAATCGCCTCGGGTCCAAGGTTGGCAACGCCGGCCGTCAAGACCGCTTTGCCACCGAAGGTGAGCGTTGAACGAAACATATCGTTCAGCTTGGCAATACGTTCGGTTGTTTCCATAGTGGCACCTCCAAAAAAAGGGCGGCCCGAAGGCCGCCGTAACCGCGAGCTGGTTAAGACTCGGCTTCGTCCTGCTTCGGAGCACGAATGTGCAACTTGCCGTTCACAGGGAACGCGTTAAGGACGATGTTTATGGAGCCGTCTTGGTTTTCCCAGGCGGAACCTACACGCTGCCAGAAGTCTTTTTTGTCTTCGCCGGTTTCGACGATGGTGTAGGCGTAGAGGGTTGGTTTTGAATTTGACATGGTTCTTACTCCGGTCGTTAAGTTGAATTGCGGACCCATTCAAAAGCGCCGAGCGAGAGAGCAAGTCACCAGGTTGGTGCGGCCCACAGCGTAGCGAGGACTCGGCCTGATTGACTTGCGATCGCGGTGCTTAGGGTTTTCGCACTACTGATTCAACACGTCCGGAAAGAACGTCAAACGTCAGTACCCTCTCCTACACTCGAGACCGTGATAAAGACTCAGCGTGTACCGCCGCCAGAATGTCGGCGCAATGCACACAACGCGGCTCGCACGGCAAGCCGGTTAAAGCAGAAAGAAAGAAACCAGGAACAGCGGTTTGCGGCCGAAGATGAGCATCTTCAAATCTTGGTACTACTGCCGATAACAACAACTAACGTTGACAGGCTTGTTAGTCATAATCGGACAACGATTGTATACTTCAATCAGTTGGCTAGTGAGCTGCGCGACCGCGCGCCACGGATGTTAACCAACGACTTCCGATTAACCCCAAGCGTGAATCGAAACGGCACGGTGCTGTCGCTCTCCACGCTTGGCCACAACAGACGGACCGACTTATGAAGGGGATACTATTTGGGGCAATAATTGCAGTAACGCTGCTTGGCTGTGCAACGCATCAGGCATTCATCGAACCGACGCCGGCGAGCACTGACGAGCTCGCGACCTGGCACTTCTCGACAACGGAGGACAATAAGCTAACTGATTGCGGCGCGAGCAACGTGTACGAAATCAACGTCACCATGACACCGCAAGGTGAATGGGATTCCACCATCAAGATTAGGGCCGTCGATCCTCATCGATATCGGGCCTATTGGCGAAACAAGATAACGGCGACTCTGCACCTCGAGGACGGTAACGCCCTTGCATTTGTATTGATGTCCGACTCAATGAAAGCGCACACCAGAAAGACGTTCACGACGTCGGGGCAGCAGCCCGCGGCCGTCGACGTCTTTGACCAGGTGAAGCGAGCGCAGTTGTCAGTAGAGCATGAGTGTGAGGGGCTTAAAATAGCGCCTTAACACCAGTTCTCGCGCCGGCCGCGCCAGACGCGGCCGTGCCCTTCCACGACAATCAAATCATTCAGACTTACACCGTCGACCAGGACGGTCGCGATCCATCGTCCGTAACGATCCTCGTTCGGATCGATGTTCACCAAGCTCACCGTTTGCGCTCGACGCAATTGTTCAACAGTGAATTCTTTTGCGGCGCGTGCCAGCTCCTTTTCTCGCTCGCATTTCGGTTCACTCAATTCAGGAGTATCGATGCCACGCAATCGAACCCGCTGAAGCTCGCCGTTGTGTAGGATAGTCATTGTGTCACCGTCATAGATGTTCGCTACCTTTTCGACAACGTAAGGCACGTCGCTGTGAAAGGTATGCGAAGCAAACGCCGTTTGCACCAGACTTAATAGACCGTAGCCAATCAACACGACAAGCCCGATCGCGAGTGCAATGCCAATAAGTTTTAAGGCGAAATATCCAACGATCGCACCGAGGATGCCGCCAACGATCGTTCCGGCCGTCGCG